>JANOGO010000313.1:0-17139 GCA_031406045.1 Pseudomonadota bacterium | reverse complement strand
GCAAAGGCAAATTCCTGGTACATGAGCGCGAATATCCCCGGCAAACCACGGGCGTTCTTACCGTATCTCGACCCGGAAGGCGTGGGCGGTTACACCAAGCGCTGCGCCGAAATCGCGGCGAAGGGTTACGAAGGATTTTCGCTGACGTAATTAATCTCTAAAAATTAAAAGGCGACGTATCTATTGAATCTCACATAAATGGATGCCCGTTGTTGTAACTGAGCCGTCCACCCTCACCCCAACCCTCTCCCGCGTTCGGGAGAGGGAGTTTAGTCCCCTCGCCCCGTCTACGGGGAGAGGGCTAGGGTGAGGGGCAAGCGGTCACTAATTTTCAAAGCAATCACTCATCAGCGAAGCCTATTCAATTTCATAAATTCATCGGAGGAAAAACATGATCAACAATCCCTACTACGGCCAAGAAGGCCACGGCCCGTACGAAATGATCGACATCGGCAAACTCGATCTCGAAGAAGGCGGCAGCATTCCGAATTGCAAACTCGCGGTCGCGACCCACGGCAAACTCAACGCCGATAAAAGCAACGCGATCCTGTTTACGACTTGGTATTCCGGCACGAACAAATTGCTTGAGCAGGTTTACACCGGCAAAGGCCGCGCGCTCGATCCCGATAAATATTTCATCATCATCGTTAACCAGATCGGCAACGGTCTTTCCACATCCTCGCACAACACCAATGTGCCAGGCGGATTCCCGAAAGTGCGCATCGGCGACGACGTGCGCGCGCAATACAAACTCGTCACGGAAAAATACGGCATTAAAGAATTGGCGCTGGTGGTCGGCGGCTCCATGGGCGCGCAGCAAACCTACGAGTGGGCAGTGCGCTACCCCGACATGGTCAAACGCGCCGCGCCGATTGCCGGCACCGCGAAGAATACCGAGCATGATTTTCTGTTCACCGACACGTTGGTTGAAGCCATCACTACCGATCCGGGTTTCAATGGCGGCAATTACAAATCGAGTGAAGAAGTAAAAGCAGGCATATTGCGCCACGCGAAAATGTGGGCCGTGATGGGCTGGAGCACCGAGTTTTTCCAGCAAGGCCGCCACAAAGCGCTCGGCTTCGCCAACATGGACGAGTTCATCAACAACTTCATGATGGGTTATTTCGCGCCGATGGACCCGAACGCGCTATTGGCGATGGCATGGAAATGGCAGCGCGGCGACGTCAGCCGCCACACCGGCGGTGACTTGCGTGCGGCATTGGGACGCATCAAAGCGAAAACCTTTGTCATGCCGATGTCGTCGGATATGTTCTTCCCACCGGCCGATTGCCAAGCTGAGTGGCGCTTGATTCCGAATGCTGAGTTTCGACCGATCCAAACGGTCGATGGCCATCTCGCGTTGTTTGGCGCAGATCCAAATGCGATTGCTCAAATTGATAAACATTTGAGCGACTTATTGGCGTCCTAATTCCGTCATTCCCGCGCAGGCGGGAATCCAGTGTCTTTGAACTAACGACACGAGGTTTCTGCTTTCACCGGAACAACGCGATTTTATCGGCCTGCGAACCAGTATCGACGCGGCTCTCCGAGCATGCATCGCCACGAGGCAAATAGGGAGAAGTCCGTGGCGACGCCCTCGCTAATCCGTAGATTCGTAGGTTGCGGGTGAGGCACGAATCCCAACACAACAATTGTGGAATCCGTTACACCCTTATTTCAGGCACAACATTTTTTACCGTGAAGTGTTACGAGAATTGCTTATGTTGGGGTTTGCACCCCAACCTACAGCGCTTTATTTGAAACGATGTTTACGATTTTTTCTCATTCATCTGCCCCACCAACCGCGATGCCATCCAACCCATCAGCATCACGCCTAATGCGAGTACGCCCCAAAGAATCCATTTCTTCCACGGAAACGGGTCGGGAGTCCGCGCCAGCCGGGCATCTCCGCCTAGTGCGATAGGCATACTCAAATTGATCGACTGTGCCTGAATCCCCCCCTTGCCATCGGTATTCATCATCAATGTCGTGATCGGGACTTCGCTGGATTTAACGCCGTCCGCGCCGTAAGCCAGTTGGAACGGCCCTCGGCCGCGCGCCAAGAATAAAATTTGATCGGCAAGCCAGCCGACTTTCAAACTCGGATTATCTTTGCCCAAACCGCCGCCCTGCTGCGCGATGCGCATCAACCAATGGCGGCGCCCATCGCGATTGATTTGAATATCGTCGCTGTTGAACTGGCGTCCACTTTGCGTAATGCGATACGCTGTTGTTTGCGCGACGTGTTGCCACGGTTCCTTTTCATTTGCTCGCGCGAGCAACTCTGCTTGAACCAGCGTGTTCATTTGCGGTAGCTCGACGTGAATGCGATCGATCGGAATTTGCGCGCCGGCGTCGAACTCATAGTCGCCAAGCTTATCCGCAACCGACTTCCCGGCGAGCGTCGACCAGGTGCGCGGTGCCTCGGCGCTTAGATCGGCGGGGATCGCCAACACGCGCGTCAATTCGGGAAGTAGCGCGTCATTTTCACTTGTCGATAGTGCACTGATTCGCAAGTAGATCAGCGGCGTCGGCGTGAATTTCACGCGCCGCTGATCGAGTAGGTGATCGCCGAATTTCATGCGCGTGATCGGCGCACCTTTTGCCAAAATTCGCCAGGTCGCGAGATCGTTGCTGGCTTCGACCGTGACGCTGCCGACATAATTCGCGATGCTGTCGCTCCACTGCAATTCGATTTCTTTGACGGCCGGCCCGACTTTGTTGCCGTCGAGCAAGTAGCCTATGAGTTTGCTTTGGCCTGCGACAGCGGAACGATTGTTGAGATTAATCATAGTGCCCTGCGCATCGCGCTTGATCTGCAAATCCAAATCGCCGAGCTTGCTTTGTGCCGCGGCGTAAACGGGAAAGCGCGGCAACTCGATCGCCTCGCTTTTCACGCTCACCGAACCGGCCGAGCGCGTGACGACATGTGGCACCACTTCGCCATCGGCATTAAAAACGCGAACGTCGCGCAAGTCGGCGTGGCGCACGACTTTGTAAACATCCAGCGGCACGCTGACTTTGTAAACGCCCTCTTTACCATCCGTCTGTAACGCCATGCCATAGGCAAAATCCGCCGGTTTGAGCGGCGCATCGGCCGCGAATGCAGCACCTGAAATAGCAACGGCGAGCAGCGACAACATTATTTTTCTCATACGAGTTTTTCCTCACGTTTCGGCGGCACGGGGGAGAAATAACCGATGACTAAGAGCAATAGCGCGACGCCGATAAAAGATACGATTCTGGTCAAGCCGCCGATGTTGGAAATGTCGACCGTGAACAATTTCAACACCACCACGCCCATCAGCGCAGCGCCGATCAGCCATAAAATACGCAAACTTTTTCGCGTCGCGTAAACCATCACGCACAGCGCCAATACACTCCAGAAAATCGACAACGAGGTTTGTGCCAAGGTCGAGCGCCACATGGATTCGAAATCGAACGCAATGCCGGCCCAAAAATGTAATGCCCTCACCAACATCGCGTTAACCCACACGAACGCCAGCACCGCAATGGCGCCGACGGTTAAGGCTTTCGGCACGCCGCTCCACAAACTCCAACCTTCGCTTCGAACTTTGAGCAACCAACGAATCATCACTAAAAACGCGAAGCATTGCGCGAGATCGAGCGGATTGAGTAACGGCAAATAGGGCAATGGCGCCGGGTTACCATCGCTCAAAAAACTCGATGCCAGCGACCATAACGCAACGAAAACGACCAACGGCGCGCAACCGAAAAATAGATAATCCTGCCAATGGCGCACCACCGGCCACGCGAAACGTTTGCCTTGGGTAAGCAGCAATAAAACAACGCCCGCAGGAACAATTAGCCACGCGATCAGCGGCCACGTTCCCGCACCGACAACAGCGCGATCAATCTGCCACGCCACTTCCCATGTTGCCAACGCCGTAATCAACCATAACGTCAGCGAATGTAATTTCGCCGAGGGCAACGACGCATCGTAACGCTTCAAAATCCAGTAGTAAGCGCCGATCGCGATGGGCCACGCGATGATGCCAAGATCGCCCAGCGGATGTCCGGCCGAAAGAATGTCGAGCGCTGCGAAAGCGACCAGTGCGACGATCAAGCCCAACGCAGGCCATTTCGCGATCGGCCAGTCGAAACGACGTTCCATTAACGCGAACGCAATGGCCGAAGCCGCGACAAAGATTGTCGCGAGATTAAATCCGGTGTGAGAATTGAAATGGCGATCGATCTCTGCAACGCCGCCGCCTAACCACCACAGCAATCCCCACACGAACAGCGCGATCGCGGCGAGTGGCTCAAACGCTTTGCGCTCGACGATACGATGGCTTAGGTACCAAGAACTGAACAGCGCTGCGCCGGCGATAAATACCGTGCCTAAATACTGACTATTAAGGATCGGAATTTTGCTTCCACCACTGCCCCAACCGTCAAGAAATGCGATACCCGCAGCGAACTGCAACAGGATTCCAAATGCACGCGCCAGCCAACGGGATTGCCGTGCGCCGATCCACAGGATGGCTGCGCCTTCCAACGCCCATGTTGCTGACGTCCAGCGCCCGTCGAGCGCCAACGGAATTGCCAGCGTGCCGAATAACACGCCCAACGCAAGAAATGCTTGGACCAGCAAACGCTGCGTTTCTTGCTTGCGGCGATACAAGATGATCGCGATGGTGAGATAAAACAAACTCAATGCCAGGGCGGAAAATGCCAACGCGTATTCGTACTGGCGAACTAATCCGGTCTGCAATCCGAATGCGACTAACGGCGTGCCGAACACCAACGTGCCGTCGACGTAGCCCTTGAGTTGTGGGGTTTGGCGGAACGAAAACAGAATCGCAATCGCCACATAAAACAGGAAAAACAAAATCAGGAACGGCTCGGTCGACGCGAAAAATTCCGGCCGATATTTCATCGCGCCCCACGCGGTGCTGATCGCAAACGTGAACGCGAAGCCGAGCACGTTTAATGGCCGCCACGCTTTGTACCACGCGATCGCGAGAATGCCGAGATTCAAAATCGCGTAGTAGCTGAATAGCATGACGTGGCTGCCCTGCCCGGTCGAGGTCAAAATCGGCGCAAGAAAACCACCGCTGATACCGAGAATTGCCAGCGCCAGCGAATCCTGTTTGATCGCGAGAATTGCTGAAAATGCAACGATGCCGAGCAGCAAGAAAAACGCACCGCCGGCCGGCAACAATTGATAGAGCCGTAACGCCGCGAAAATAGTGAGATATAAAACGCCGATGCCGGCACCTTGCAATATCAATCCATAATTGGTTCGCGTATGACGCAAGCGCCAGCCGAACACCAGCAGCGCGATGCCGCCGATTGCGACGCCAAGCATGCGGAATTCGATCGGGACTTGAGTATTCTCTGCCGCGTATTTCAACAAAAACGCGACGCCGAAAAACAACACAATCGCGCCGACTTTCACCATCACGTTGCCGGTAGTGAAATACTTTTTGATGAAACCGAGCGCGCGATCTTCCAAGGGCACGCGGCGTTTTATTCCACCCAACGATTGCGACAATGCCGGAGCAGCATCTTTTAACTTTTCCAACGGAATGGCTGGAAGGCGCTCTGGTATTGGCTCTTCAGGCACTATGGCCTGGGAGGCAGGCTGCGCTTGGGTCGTGGCAGGGGGTGCTTCAGAAATATTAACCGGTTGCGATGCGAGCGCAACAGACGACTCTATACTTTCGGCAACGGTGTTTGCGACTTTATGAGTCGTGATTGGCGGCGAAATCTCAAGGCGGTCAACGCGCCGCTGAAGCGCAGCCATTTGCCCGCGCAGTTTAAGAATTTCTGAGAGGAGAAAACCGGCGACGGCGCCAACGATGACGCCGGTAAAACCATCGGTTAAACCACCGATGACGACCGCGCCGATGATGATTAGAACAATATGCACTGCGACTCCCTGTTACCCTCTATTTACTGTCATTCCCGCGAAAGCGGGAATCCATTTGGCCTGTCAAAGTCAACATGGATTCCCGCTTTCGCGGGAATGACAATCGGTATTTTTATGCTTTCGCCTACGAAAACGATAGCGCTTCTTGCAATGCACAAATCAAATCGCGCCCGTCGACCTCATCGATTCAATCGCTTTTTCGTCGTACCCCAATTCAACAAGAATGGCGTGGCTATGGGCGCCGACATCGGGAATCGCGCCCATTCGAGCTTCCATGCCAGCAAGCTGAACCGGCGGCAATAGCGCATCAACGGGACCGGTTGGCGTGTCGATCGTGCGTTTGCGATTGCGCGCCACGAGTTGCGGATGATTCCAAAATTCCTGCGGCGAATTTAAGCGCGCGTTGGCGATCTGCGCTTCGTCCAGCCGAGCGAGAACTTGCTCGGAGGTCAACGATTGCAAAACCTTACTGATGATCGGCTCAAGCTCTGCTTGATTTTGAATACGTTTCGGATTCGGCGTAAAACGCGGATCGCTTCCCAATTCCGGTTGCTGTAATACAACTCGGCAAAATTTATCCCATTCACGCTCATTCTGAATACCGAAGAAAACCGTTTTGCCGTCACCGCAATCGAATGGACCGTAGGGAAAAATCACCGCGTGTGCAGCACCGCTGCGCGGTGGCGCCTTACCGCTGTAGGCCGCGTAGTAGGCCGGGTAGCTCATCCATTCGCCAAGCGCTTCAAACAACGTCACCTCAAACGACGTGCCTTTGCCGGTGCGCTCGCGTTGATATAGCGCAGTCAAAATGCCGCTAAACGCGTACATGCCGCCAGCGATATCCGCGACGGAAATGCCTGACTTCGCCGGCTCATCTTTGGTACCCGTCACCGACACTACGCCGGTTTCGCATTGCACCAGCAAGTCGTAGGCTTTCTTATCACCGTAAGGCCCGTCACGGCCGTAACCCGACAGATCGCAAACGATCAAACGCGGGTATTTCTGCGTCAACTCGGCGGCCGATAATCCCAAGCGATCCGTCGCGCCCGGAGCGAGATTTTGGATAAACACATCGGCCTTACTCAATAATTTATGGAATATTTTCTCGGCTTCTTCATGCTTCACATCAAGTGTCAAACTTTCCTTGCCGCGATTGAGCCAAACAAAATGCGACGACTCGCCATGCACAACCTTGTCATAGGCCCGCGCAAAATCGCCCACCTCAGGACGCTCGATTTTGATGACGCGAGCGCCGAGATCGGCGAGTTGGCGGGTGGCGAAAGGAACGGCAACGGCTTGTTCCAGCGCAACGATGGTGATGTCTTGTAGTGGAAGCATTTTATGGTGTTAATAATTGATTTAATGGGAATGATAACGGTTCGGCGCGCTGCCGTGAAGCGCGGCGAAAATTGGAGTGCCTTTCCATCGGCGCCGGACATTGTCGATCCCATTTGCCCAACATTCATGTCGACCTGATTTCTTGCCAACGCGTTCTATACTCAAGGTAAAGAACAACAAGGAATCGGATCATGGGCCTGATGCAACGAATCTCAAACAAGGCACGGCTTGCCGCGCTGTTACCGCTCGCAACCCTCGGCGCGACCGGCCTCGCGTTTCTTGACCTGAAACAGCGCGAACTCATTTTCCGGCCCGCGAAACAATCGTGGGAAGGCATCAACCAAACCGATCTCGCGTTTCAAGAGCATTGGATTCCAGTCGCCCACGGCGCCGCTGATAACGCCAACATTCATGCGATGTGGCTGCCCGCCGCTTGCGCCGATGCGCCGGCGATTCTTTTTTTGCACGGCGCTTGCTGGAATTTAAGTTGGCACGTCGAGCGCATTCAAAAATGGCATGCGATGGGCTTTTCTGTGCTCGGTATCGACTATCGCGGCTTCGGCCAAAGTCCCGGCGATTTGCCGACGGAAGTCGGGGTCTACGAAGACGCACAACGTGGCTGGGAACACTTACGGCAACTCGCGCCCTATGCCTCGCAGCGGCTGATCTACGGCCATTCGCTCGGCGGCGCGATCGCCATCGAGCTCGCCTCGCGCTATCGCGATATGGACGCCGTCATTGTCGAATCAACCTTCACGTCGATTCGCGATATGGCGCGAGTCCAAGCCAAAGCAGCACGCTGGCTGCCGGTCGGCGCGATTTTGAACCATCGTTTCGATTCGATTGCCAAGGTCGGCAAGTTAGATGCGCCGATTTTGTTTTTGCACGGTACCGCCGATGAAGTCGTGCCGCATCGCATGAGCGAAGCGCTATACGCTGCGGCACGTGCGCCGAAAGAACTAGTGCTGTTTCCGGAATTGGGGCACAGCAATATCCCGATGGATTCGTTTCCACGTTACCAATTTGCCGTGCAACAATTCGTCGATCGAATTACGCGAACTTAGTCCGTCGTCCCCGCGAAGGCGGGGACCCCGTGTCGTAAACCAAAAGACGCTGGATGGCCGTACCTCGAAACTTCGGCCTACAACCTCGTTTTCCCGCCTTCGCGGGAACGACGCCGAGAATAATGTGGCGTGCAAGCCAGTATCCATGCGCCTCTCCAGCTATCTATATAGTATGTTGTGGCCACACAACAACTAGTCTAGCATCGATAATGTTTCTTAATTCGAGAAACACCCATGCCGCGCGCCCTTAAACTTTGGCCGTTATTAACCGGCACTCATCGCTACGAAAAAATCGTCTCGACGCGCAATCGCGGCCATGGCGAGTACATCCGAGCGCCGATTCTCGCTTATTTAATCGAAACGCCTAACGGACGCATTTTGTATGACGTCGGCTGCGACTATGGCAAAGTCGCCGACCCAGTACTGCGCGCAAAATTTTTCGATCCAATGCGGCCGTTGTTCGATCCGCCAACCATGAGCGACGCGCAACGCATCCCACGCTATTTAGCGCGACTCAGCCTCACGCCAAAAGATATAGACGTCGTATTCATCGGCCATCTACATTTCGATCACGCCGGCGGCATTTGCGATTTGCCGGGTTGTGAAGTGCATTTGCAAGCCGACGAGTTGGCGGCAGCGCGAACCGGATTAGACGACGGCGTATTCCCCGATGAAATCGCAAACGCCGATCAGTGGCGATTGCAACGCGGCGAATACGCCGTCGCTGGCGGCGTGCAAGCCATCGCCAGTCCCGGCCACACCGCAGGCCACATGTCGCTGCTGATCGAATTACCAAAAGGCCGGCCGGTGATTTTGTGCGGTGATGCCGCCGACCTAGAAGAAAATTTGCGCGAGGAAATCGCACCAGGCTATTGTTGGCAGGACAACGAAACCCTCGCGCTCGCCAGCATCCGCAAACTCAACCAACTCGCCCATGACGAAAATGCGGAACTGTGGCCGAATCACGATATTGAGTTCTTCGAACGATTGCCGCCGTTTCCCGTTTGGCGGGATTAATTCCCTATCTCAAAAAACCGCGCCTAGTTCAGCCAATAGCCTGCCATTCCAATATTCACGCGTCCCTCCTGCATGTCGCGAATTGAACGTGGCTTAAATCACCGGATCGACCAGTCCGTCTGTTGACAAAAGCAGTCGATATGTACATCATACTGTACATTAACGTACAGAAAATACTATGCGGGACGCCACATTTACCGAATTGCGCAATCGTGCCAAAGACTTTTTCGACGCGGTTGAAGGAGGCGAAACTGTTCGTGTTTTCCGCAACGGCAAACCGATCGCCGAAATTATTCCGATCCGCTCCGCGGTTCCCTCGTGGAAAAAGCAAACGATACCGCTTACGATTAAGGGATTGTCATTGAGTCAAGAGTTACTACGCGATCGAGATGATTCAGCGTGAAAGTATTTCTCGATACCTCGGCTTTTGCAAAGCGTTATGTTGCCGAGCAAGGGTCAGGCAAAGTAATAAAATTGTGTCAGCAAGCAGATCATCTCGTCGTTAGCGTCATTTGCTTGTTGGAACTGATCTCAACCTTGTCCCGCTTGGTGCGCGAAAAAAAACTCGCCAAAGCAGACTACCGAAAGCTGAGGGATGAAGCGATGGCAGATTTGGCAGACGTTGACATCTGCCAAATCACATCCGAAGTTTTGGTCGCAGTAGTTTCGTTACTCGAGTCCCATCCACTTCGCGCAATGGACGCAATTCACCTGGCTTGTGCGCTCAACGTTAAACCCGATGTGTTTGTTTCGGCGGACCATCGTCAACTCTTGGCGGCACGAAAGGCTGGGCTCAAGACCATTGATGTGTCGTGAGGTACCGTCCCGACAAATGTAGGGATGCGGAATTTGTGCCTAAAGTTGGGGTTTTGACGCAAGCATTTTTGTATTTGCTTGCCAGCGGCCGCCCAGCGCTTTGATCAGCGCGACGCTGCTGACCATTCGCTGACCCGCGAGCTGCGCCATCAATCGCTGATTCGCGAGCGTGGTGCGTTCGGTATCGATGACTTCGAGATACGTAACAAGACCGGCCTTGTAACGGCTGGTGGAAATCTGCGAACTCTTTTGTGCGTTGCTAACCGCGCGCGCTTCGGCATCGCTCTGCTCAGCGAGAATTCTCAATCCGGCTAGCGCCGATTCGACTTCTTGGAAGGCCACGAGCACGCGGCCTTGGTATTGCGCTAGGTTTTCGTCGAACACCGCTTTAGCGCGTTCGACGTTGGCTTTATTGCGGCCACCTTCGAAGATGGGCACGACAACGCCGATGCCCGCAGTCCAAATGCGGCTTGCACCACGCAAAATATCGCTTAAATCTGCGCTTTCGAATCCAGCTTGGCCGGTCAAGCGAATGGCTGGAAAAAACGCTGCTTTGGCGACGCCGATCTCAGCATTACGCGCGGCAAGTTGGCGCTCGGCCTCGGCGACATCGGGACGACGTTGCAACAACTCGCTGGCGAGGCCGATCGGAATTTTTGGGACGTTGGAATTGCTCGCTTGTTCCGATAACTTGAAATCGCTCGGTATTTTGCCGACCAATACGGCGATCGCATTTTCCAATTCGGCGCGGCGTTTACCAATGCCGATTAGCTCCGCCTCCGTCGCCGCGATTTCCGCTTCGCCGCGCGTAACGTCGAGCTCGCTGCTGATGCCGCCGCGATAGCGCGAGCGCGCGATCTCTAATCCTTTTCTTCGCAGCGAAATAGTGTTGCGCAAAATTTCACGCTCGGCATCGAGTGAGCGTAGCGCGAAATAGTTTTGCGCGATGTCGCCGGCCATCGTCAGTGTGATGGTTTGGTAGCCATACTGCGCGGCTTGCGCGCGGGCGACGGCCGATTCCGAGGCACGTCGCATCTTGCCCCAAAAATCGATTTCGTAGGCCATGTCGATCGGCACGCGGAAACGATTCGCGGTGTAATCGCGAATCGTCGAGCCCGGCTGTGCCGGGCGATTGGCCGACTGGCGATTGCGCTGCGCATCGGGATCGAAATTCACGGTTGGAAAAAGATCTGCCTCACTTACACGCGCAATTGCACGCGCCTGGCGCACACGCGCTGCGGCCGCTTGCAATTGGTAATTGCCTTTGAGCGCTTCTTCCTCTAATTCATTGAGCTTAGCGTCGCCGAATATCTCCCACCACTTTTGCTGAAGCTGGATCGCGCCTTTGTTCTCGGCGCTGGCTTCTTTCCAATCTTTTGCAGAAAGATTACGCGGCGATTCGTAGTTCGGCCCCACAGCGCATGCCGATAAAACTCCGGCCGCAACGAGCAAAGAAAGACGATTTAAGATATTAACCATCGGCCTACTTTACCTTGCTCTCGGCGACCGTCGCCGGTGCTTGAGCGGTTGGCTTCGGTGCCGCGGGTTTGTCTTCCGCTTTTGATGCAGGCGGCGCAGCGGGCTTTTCCGGCTCGGCAATTTTCATATTCACGCTTACGCCATCGCGCATAGCATCGGTCGGATTGGTCACGATCATATCTTTCTCCGCGATACCGGAGAGAATTTCGATCTGCGTGCCTAGATCGCGACCGAGTTTTACTTTGCGCAGTTGCACGGTATTGTTCGTCACGGCGGCAACCTGCGGGCCGTCTTGGCGCACCATCAAGGTATTGGCCGGGAGCAAAATATTCGGCTCGGTTTGGTTCAACGCAAATTTCGCTTGCACAAACATACCGGCTGCAAGTTCACCTTTTTCGTTGGGCACGTTGATTTCCGTCTGTAACGTTTTCGATTGCGGGTCGAGCGCGCCGGCGGTGCGCAACACTTTACCGGTGAAAGGCTGCGGAAACTCCTTCAAGATCACGTTGACCGGCATATCAGTTTTGATCATGCGCATATGGCTTTGCGGCACGTTGATATAAAGTTTCAGCGTATCCATTTTTGCGACTTTGAACATCCAGCGACTTGGATCAGTGTTATTCGCGCTGATCAATTGACCGATTTCCACATTGCGGCCGGTAATGGTGCCGGCGAATGGCGCGTTGACCCGTTGAAACGATTTCATTTGAATCAAGCGTTCAACACTGGCTTGCGATGCGGCGTAGTCTGCCTGGCGCGCTTTTAATGCGCTGATTTTTTCGTCGACTTCTTGCGGCGAAACGGCGTTTTCTTTCAGCACCGCTTTCCAACGCTCCGCCGTCGAACGCGCCAATTCCATATTAGCTTTGACTTGCTGTTGAATGGCGAGCGCTTGTTTCAACTCGCGATCAATTTCAGGGGTTTCGATTTCAGCCAACACTTGCCCTTGCTTCACTTGCTCGCCGATATCCACTTTCCACTGCTTTACGTAGCCATTAGTGCGCGCAAAAATCAGCGCTTCTTGGATCGGTAGCAACGTGCCCGGCAAGGTCAATTCCATGTTCGCCTTGGCGCGCTGCGCTGGGACGACCACAACATTCGGCCGCATATCTTTTTGTACGTCGGCAATTGCTTTACCCGCATGCAAGCGCGGCCATACGCCGAGTAAAAAGAACGCGCCGAGTACCGCCACCACGGCAAACGCAGAGAATGTGCCGACACGTCTACGCGTTCCGCTTGGCGCAATAGGCTCCGGCATCGAAGATGAAGTACGAACGTCGTTGCGATCAGGTTGCATGTTGAAAACCTTTTTGAATTACGCTGGCTGGGCCGAAGGAATGCCCAGCGGTTGAACAGGCCGTTCGCGGCTGCCATGAATCATACTGAACACCACCGGCACGAAAACCAAGGTCGAGATCGTTGCGAAAATCAAACCACCGATCACGGCGCGACCCAGCGGCGCATTCTGTTCGCCGCCCTCACCTAATCCCATTGCCATCGGCACCATGCCGATGATCATCGCTGCCGCGGTCATCAGCACCGGGCGCAAGCGTGTGAAGCCCGCGGCTAACGCCGCTTGCATCGCTGACTTGCCGGCGGTCAATTGTTCCTTGGCGAACGACACAATCAGAATACTATTCGCCGTTGCCACGCCGACACTCATGATCGTACCCATCAACGACGGCACGCTGAAGGTCGTGCCTGTTAGGAACAATATCCAAATAATGCCGCACAGCGCGCCGGGCAACGCGGTAATGATGATGAACGGATCGGTCCACGATTGGAAATTTACCACCATGATGAAATAAACCAACAGCGCCGCGAATAAAATTCCGTAGCCGAGATTAGTAAACGCGGTTTTCATACTTTCCATTTGACCACGTACTTCGATGCGAATACCCGGCGGCAAATTCGCGCAGATCGGGTTGACGTCTTTTTTGACCTCGCCTTTTTCATCTTTTTGTGGCGCCGGCGCCGCACTTTTGCCGAACCAGCCGCTCCACCAACCGCTACTTGGCGGCGGCGGACAATACTCGGCAACGAGTTTTTCAATTTGCGTCGCGACGCTGCCCAGATCGGTGTCTTGCACGTTCGCGAACACATCGAAGGTCGGTTGCACGTTGGTATGGCTAATGACCAGCGGCGTTTCTTTGCGCTCGATCGTCGCGACGTTGGACAGCATCTGCGAGCCCGATTGCCCTTTTCCGGGCAAGTTAGTGTTCATCACATCGTCGATGGAGCTGAGCAAATATTGCGGCGTTTGCACCGCGACCGGATATTGCAGTCCGCTCTTCGGATCAGGCCACAAGTTAAAGTTGACAACCGCGCTGGACGACAATGTCGTCAACACGTTATTAGCCACTTCGCGTTGCGTCATACCCAGCTCGGCGGCGCGCTGGCGGTCGACATTGATTTGCAGCGCCGGGCCATTGGTAATCTGATGCACGTGTACATCGACCGTGCCGGGAATGGCCTGAACTTTTTCTTTAATTTCTTTTGCGATTTTCGCGGTCTGTGGGCTGCCGCCAATGATTTGCACATCAATCGGCGCGGGCAAACCAAAATTCAGAATTTGATTGACGATGTCCGCCGGTTGAAAGAAAAAATCCACCGTCGGGAAACGTTTCGGTAATTCCGCGCGCAACCGGCGGATGTATTCTTGCGTGCCGAGTTTTCGTTCGTGCGTCAGCGAAACTAAAATCTCGCCATCGGCGGCGCTAATCGTCGGCGTGTCGGTGAACGCCATGTTAATCGGCTGCGGCAAACCGATATTATCCAAAATTTGTTTGCGATCTTCATCGGGAATAATTTCGCGAATCGCATTTTCGACTTTGCCGAAAATCAATTCAACTTCTTCCAAACGCGTTCCGGCCGGCACGGTCACGTGCATACGGATTTGCCCGGCATCGACCAGAGGAAAAAAGTCGCGGCCGACAAACGGCAATACCATCAAACTCACCACACCAACCGCACCGAATATTAAGAATATGGCCATGCGATGGAACAAACCCCAATTGAGCAGCCCAACATAGCCTTTACGAAAACCTTCAAAACCGTGCTCGAAACCACGATGGAATAAGGCAAAGGGATTGAGTGAACGGCGCGCCGGCTGACCATGCTCTGCCGCCTCTTTAACCAGCAAATATTTGACCATCACCGGCACCAACGTACGCGACAATACATAGGATGCCAGCATCGCGTAGGCGACGACCAAGGCCATCGGCGTGAATAAAAATTTCGCCGGCCCGGTTAGGAAAATCACCGACACGAACACGATACAAATTGCCAACGTCGATACAAACGCGGGGATCGCAATTTGCTGCGAGCCTTCGATGATCGCATCTTCCAGCGGATGGCCCATCTCGATGTAGCGATGGATATTTTCGACCGCGACCGTTGCATCGTCAACCAAAATACCGACCGCCAACGCCAGGCCGCCGAGCGTCATGATATTCAACGTCTCGCCGGTCAAATACATGACGCACATCGACGTGAGAATTGACAACGGAATGGATACCGCGACGATGATCGTGCTGCGCCAACTGCCGAGGAAAAGTAGAATCATCAGCGCCGTTAAACATGCGGCGATTAATCCCTCCATCAACACGCTGTTAATCGCCGCTTTGACGAAAACCGATTGATCGAACAGTTCTTTGAATTCCATTTCCGGTGAGGCGGCACGCACGCCCACCAGGGCCTTTTTGATGCCTTCGACAACATCTAATGTAGACGACGAGCCAGCCTTGAGGATGGTGAGCAATGCCGAGCGACGGCCCTCGTCGCGCACGATATTGGTCTGAACGCCAAAGCCATCGCGCACGTTAGCGACGTCGCGCAGCATGATCCACGTGCCATTGGATTGCTGCTTAATCGGAATATCGCTCAGTTCCTCGATGCTGGTCGGATTGCTGTTAATGCCGACAATGTAGTCGCGCTCGCCGATTTTGAGCATACCGGTCGGCAGATTGGAATTCTGCGCGGTCAGCGCGGCGTTGATATCGGTCATCGTCACGCCGCGCGCCGCCATTAGTGCCGGATCGGCATCGATTTGAATTTGCCGCGGCTTACCGCCATAGGGCAACGGCATGCGCGAACCGCGCACCGGCGCAATCGCGGTGCGGACTTTATACAAACCGGTATCGTACAGTTGCTGCTCGGAAAGTTTATTGCTGGCTAGTGCAATCTGTAACACCGGCACGCTCGATGCGTCGTAACGAAATATAAAAGGTGGCGTCGTGCCGATCGGCATGCGCCGCAAGATGATTTGAGACAGCGCGGTAATCTGCGACAGCGCAGCGCCCATATCAACCGCCGGCTGGAAAAATACTTTAATGATGCACGCGCCGTTAACGGTATGGGATTCGATCGACTTCACATCGTTAATGCCGGACGAAATCGTGAATTCACTAAACGTAGTGATGTATTTTTCGAACTGTTGCGGCGGGATGCCTTGGTACTGCCACACCAACGCCACGACGGGAATTTTGATCGCCGGAAAAATATCCGTCGGCGTTTGCTTATAGGACAAACTGCCCAAAATCAAAATGAGCAGCGCCATTACGACGAACGTGTACGGGCGGCGTAATGCGAGTTTAACGATCCACATAATTTGAACTCAGTTGTGTTGCTTAATTGTGGTAATTATAATACGATCCGTTTCGGAATGTAAATATAATCCAGAAAAGGTAAGCTGTGATTGAAGAAGGCGTCGTGAAAGAATTGGTAGACGAAAGCGTCGGCCGTGCGCCGGGGCGGCCCCGTTGCGCCATTACCCATCAGGCAATTCTCGATTGCGCGAATGACCTGCTGGAAGAAATCGGCTTCGCCAATATGTCGATCGAGGGCATTGCCGCCCGCGCCAGGGTCGGCAAGGCAACGATCTACCGCCGCTGGCCGAATAAAGCCGGTGTCGTGATGGATGCCTTTCTCGCCGCAACGGCAAAAGAAATCGCCTTCCCCAACACCGGCTCCGCCCGCGAAGACATTCGCCGGCAACTACGCTCGGTCGTGAAAGTACTCAACGGTCCGCGCGGCCGCACCATCGCCACGCTAATCGGCGTAGTGCAATCGGACAATGAACTCGCCGAAGCCTTTCGCACCCGCTTTGTCGCGGTGCGTCGCGGTGAAGCAAAGGCCGTACTACAACAGGGCATCGAGAATGGCGAATTCAAACCCTCAATGGATTTAGAGTCCGTGTTGGATTGTCTTTATGGGCCCATCTATTTCCGGCTGCTAATCGGCCACGAAAAACCCTCACCGAAATATTCTGATCAGCTCGTGGATTTAGTATTGCGGTGATCGCTTTGCCAGGAGGCGCGTGGATACTGGCTACTGGCAATGCATGCCTGAAAACCCGCTCTGGTGTTGCTTCTTCAGCATGTAGGATTTCGACAGCCCAGGCGCGGCTTGATAGGGATATTTTCTAGAAACGCTCTGCTTTATTTTCATTCCGATTTGGTCGCAGTTCTTTTTGCTTGGCCAAGAACACTGTCGGTTGAACTACAGAGGTACTATGGATTCCCGCCTTCG
>JANOGO010000306.1:0-21304 GCA_031406045.1 Pseudomonadota bacterium | reverse complement strand
AAAAAGCAGTGAGAATGCTGTGCAAACGTTCGCGGTTAACGGGCTTTTCCAAATAGCCGTCAAAGCCTTCTTTTAATGCGCGTTCTATTTCCGGGCCTTCCGGATGCGCCGTCATCGCGAAAATCGGTTTCGAAAAGCCGCTTTCGCGCAGCCGTTTAGTCGCAGAAAGCCCATCCATGACCGGCATTTCCATATCCATCAACACCAGGTCCGGCATTTCCTTCAATGCCGCCTCCACACCTTGCCGCCCATCGACGGCCGGGATGACCAACACGCCTTGTTTTTTCAACAAGCGCGTCAACAAATCGCGAATATCGTTGTTGTCGTCGACCAGTAGTACACGGCCTTGTAAGCGCGTGATGCTGCTTGGCGCTACCGGTTGTGGCGCCGGAACCTCGCTATCTTCACAAACTGCGGCGGGAATTTGCATAGTGAATGCGCTGCCGGTACCCAAGTTGGATGACACGGTCAACGATCCGCCCATCAACTCGGCCAAGTTTCGGCTGATGGCCAATCCCAAGCCGGTACCGCCGTACGCATGCTGGGTGTTGTCGGCGCCTTGTTTGAATGGAATGAAGATACGTTCCTGAACGTCCGCCGCCATACCTGCGCCGGAATCGGCAACGACCATTCGCAACTGCTCGGCGCGCCAATCCAAATTCACATGGACAAACCCACGCTCGGTAAACTTAATGGCATTGCCGATCAGATTCAGCAGCACTTGGCGCACGCGGAATGCGTCAAAATCAAGCGTCGTCGGCAGATCGCCGGCGAAGTCTGCCTTGAGTTCCAATGACTTTTCCGCGGCCATATTGGAAAGCGTCGAGACCACATCATCAACCACGTCGCGAATTCGCCCCGGCGCTTTGGAAATCTTCATTTGTCCGGCCTCGATCTTGCCTTGATCGAGCATGTTGTTGATCAACGTCATCAGATGGTGACTATTTTTATCGATCACTTTGGTGTATTGGCTCTGTACTTTTTCGCCTTGTTCGGTGTCGCCGATCAGCCGATTAAAACCCATAATCGCGGCCAACGGCGTTCGCAGTTCATGGGTCATGTGCGAAATGAATTGGCTTTTCAGCTTGTACGATTCTTCCGCAGCGAGTTTTTCATAAAACAAGCGCTGCCGTTCGTTGTATAAGCGCCATAAGCGCCGCACCAAAAAAAATACAAAGCAGAGGAATCCCGCAAGCAGCGGAAAACCTAACGCGGTCGATTGTTTTTGCAAATATAACCAGCACGACATGCCGCCGATGACCAGCGGCAGCAAAATAAATCCGACGGCGTAATTCAACGGGCTGCGATTTTCCCGCTCGCGGAAACTGGCGATGGGAATAAATAAGGCCAACGCTAACAGCAGAAAATCCCATGGTAATTCCGGCGGCGCGAGCACTTCTCCCTTATCCAGTAACTCGCTGACCTGGCCCAACAAATGCAAGCCGGCGGTTCGCCCGAACAAGGTATTTTGATAATCGTTAATCGATTCCGCCGTGCTGCCGACAAATACCTTTCGGCCTTTGATTTTCTCGGCGATGCCCTCGGCCGGGCGCATGGTCATCGCCGCGTAAAACACATCGGAAAAATGAAATCCCTCCATCGATTTATGATTACTCGGAAAGCGCAATTGCACCGAACCATCTTTATTAACCGGCCAGGCGTGATCACCGATTTGCACTTCCCGTGTCGTCGCATCGAAGCGAATTTCCGGCCGCGGTTTGCCGGAAAAAATCGTCGCCGCCGATAAACCCAGCAACACTTTATCGCCGACTTGATGCAAGATCGGTACGCGTCGCAGCACGCCATCTTTATCCGGCACCACGGCGATCACGCCGACATCGGCTATGGCTTTGTTGTTCCAAATAAACATTTCGCGCGGCATAATAAATTGCTGCCACTGAAACGCTGGCGCCGGCGCCGGCTTGCGCCAAGTGATATGTTCGAGCAAAGCGTCGGTGTCGGCGGCGGAAGTTACGGTGTAGTCTTTCGCCAGCACCGCCAGCGTGACGCCGGACGTCGCCGCGAGGACATCGGCGAGATCTTGATCTTGCGGCCGGCCCTCGGAAAAAACGATGTCGAACGTGATCGAGCGTGCGCCGGCGTCACGCAGAAATTCCGTGACTTTCGCGTACACCGAACGGTTGTAGGGCCACGCGCCGATCTCCGGCTCGAGCGACTTGATCGTTTCTTCCGACACATCGACAAACAGCAGGTTGCTGAAGTCCGTGTCGCGCGCAAGCACACGAGCTTGAACATCGTGCAACTGCAAATCAAGATTTTGGAAAAAATCAGTACGCGTCACCGCATAGGCGGTGAGCAACGCGACGAGCGCGATGGCAACGGAGCGCAGCAGATCCCCAGGTTGCCCGAGTTTTTCCAGCTTACCGATCATGCCAGCCGGGGACGATGGACGAAAAGTCTAATTAGAACGCAAAATCAAATGTTTGGGTAGATGTTTTCGTGTGAACTTGAGATTTAATGCTTGTTTTTCGAAATAGAGCATTGCCAGGAGGCATTATCTATGCGGCTCTTCGAGCATGCATCGACGAAAGGCAGATCAGGCGGGCATCTTCAGGCATGGCCTACACCGATACCGACTGCACTGATTCGACGTTAAATGTGTCCGCAAGCATCGCGCGGACGACACGCTCGCTTTGCGTGACATTACCGGTCGTGACAAAGCGCAACGATCTATCTGGCATGCTGTGATGCGCCGCGCGGGATTCGTTGATACGTCGCGCCAACTCGCGCGCGATCGCCGGCGCGGTATCGACGATCGTCGCGCTCGGCGCGGCGGCGCGAATGAGCGGCGCGAGAAACGGATAGTGAGTGCAGCCCAACACCAACGTATCGCAACCGCGCGCGACCAAGGGCGTGATCACGTTGATGATCGTTTGCTGGGTCTGGGCCTGCGTCGACGTCAATTCGCCGCGCTCCACGAGCTCAACCCAGCCGCTGCCGACTTGCCCTATGAACTCGACGCCGGGGGCATCGCGCCGCACGCGCGCAAGCAGATCCGCGTAGCGCTTGCTCGCGAGCGTGGCGGCGGTCGCCAACACCCCGACCTTCGCCGTACGCGTCATCGTCAGCGCCGGTTTCAGTCCCGGCTCGACACCGACAATCGGCAAATCCACATTCGCCCGCAAGGTTTGCACGGCAATCGCCGTCGCCGTGTTGCAAGCGACAACAATGGCTTTCACCCCTTGCGCGACGAACCACGCACCGATGCGTTCGCTGCGCTCAATTACGTAGGCGTCGGACTTATCACCATAGGGCGCGAAAGCAGAATCGGCAAAATAAACAAAATTTTCGTGCGGCAATTCGGCGCGGGCCGCGCGCAAAACCGACAGCCCGCCGACGCCGGAATCGAAGACGCCGATCGGCGCGGCCGGATTCAAACGCTCAAACGACCGCGACGGGAATCTTACCGATCTTCGCTTGCCACTCACGCGGGCCGGTTTGATGCACCGACGTGCCGCTGGAATCGACCGCGACGGTGACCGGCATATCCTTCACCGTAAATTCGTAAATCGCTTCCATACCCAAATCGGCAAACCCGACGACTTTCGCTTCTTTGATCGCTTTCGCGACGAGATACGCCGCGCCGCCCACGGCCATTAAGTACGCGGCCTTGTGTTTTTTAATAGCTTCGATGCCCAAGGGGCCGCGCTCCGCTTTGCCGATCATCGCGATCAAACCCGTTTGCGCCAGCATCATTTCGGTGAATTTATCCATGCGCGTCGCCGTCGTTGGGCCAGCGGGACCGACCACTTCGTCGCGTACCGGATCGACCGGGCCGACGTAATAGATCACGCGATTCTTAAATTCAACCGGTAACTTTTCACCTTTGGCGAGCATGTCTTGAATGCGCTTATGCGCAGCGTCGCGGCCGGTCAGCATCTTGCCGGAAAGCAGCAACGTCTGGCCGGGTTTCCATGCGGCGACTTCTTCTTTCGTCAGCCTATCCATATCGACGCGCGTGCTTTTGTTGTAATCGGGTTGCCAATGCACGTCCGGCCACAGATCCAGCGACGGCGGCTCTAAATACGCCGGCCCGGAACCGTCGAGTACGAAATGCACATGGCGCGTCGCGGCGCAATTCGGAATGATCGCGACCGGCTTGCTCGCCGCGTGAGTCGGATACATTTTTATTTTCACATCGAGCACGGTGGTTAATCCCCCGAGTCCCTGCGCACCGATGCCAAGCGCGTTGACTTTATCGTACAACTCAATGCGCAACGCTTCGGTTTTATCTTTCGGCCCGCGTTTTTTTAACTCGTACATGTCGATGTCTTCCATCAAGGATTCTTTTGCCATCAACATGGCTTTTTCCGCCGTGCCGCCGATGCCGATGCCGAGCATGCCCGGTGGACACCAACCCGCGCCCATGGTCGGCACGGTTTTCATCACCCAATCCACCACGGAATCGGACGGATTAAGCATGATGAATTTCGATTTATTTTCCGAGCCGCCGCCCTTCGCGGCGACCTGAATATCGACGGTGTTACCCGGAACAACGTCCATTTGAATGACCGCCGGCGTGTTGTCTTTGGTATTCTTACGCTCGAATTGCGGATCGGCGACGATCGACGCGCGCAATTTATTATCGGGATCGTTGTAGCCGCGCCGCACGCCTTCGTTAATCGCATCGTGAATCGAGCCGCTAAAGCCTTCCCACTTCACGTCCATGCCGATTTTGAGGAACACATTGACGATGCCGGTGTCCTGACACACCGGACGTTTGCCCTCGGCGCTCATGCGGCTATTGGTCAAAATTTGCGCGATGGCATCTTTGGCCGCCGGGCTTTCCTCGGCCTCGTAAGCGCGCGCGAGGTGCTGAATGTAATCGGCCGGATGGTAATAGGAAATGAATTGCAACGCGTTGGCGATGCTCTGAATCAGATCGTCTTGCTTGATGATGGTCATGGCAATGTTCCGTAGATTAATGCGGCGCGGCGCCAGCGTGGGGTGTCGTCGCGATTCTGTCTGTCCAGGCCATTACCACCGCCGACAAAACGAAGGTGAGATGAATAATGACCTGCCACATCATCACATGCTCGGGCAACTTGCTGGCGTTAATAAATGTTTGCAGCAAATGAATCGACGAAATGCCGATCAGCGCCGTGGCGAGTTTCACTTTCAACACGCCGGCGTTCACGTGGGACAGCCATTCGGGTTCGTCTGGATGATCTTTTAAATTCAGCCGCGAGACGAAAGTTTCGTAACCACCGACGATGACCATGATGAGCAAGTTTGCGATCATCACCACGTCGATCAACGCTAATACCACTAACATCAACTCGTTTTCGCTAATCGTCGTTGCGCGAGCGATGAGGTGCCACAACTCAATCATGAAATGGTAAACGTAAACGCCTTGCGCGACGATCAGGCCGAAATAAAGCGGCGCCTGCAGCCAGCGGCTGAAGAATATAATGCTGGCCATAACGTTGCGCGACGGGTTAACGATTTGGGGAGTTGCCATAATTGGGTGAATTGTTGGGATTGCTAATATCAAATATTTTAACATTTGCAGCATCGCCGCTACCGAATATTCAACGAAAGAAACCATGAGCCACTACGAAGCCTACACTGCACTCAAATTCAAAAAACACCCAAACGGCATTCTAGAAATCATTATGGGCGAACCCGGAAAGCTCTCTACCGCCGACCACCGCATGCACTTTGAACTCGCGGAAATATGGCGCACGTTCGACGCCGATCCCGATATGCGTGTCGCGATTCTGCGCGGCGAAGGCAAGGGATTTTCCGGCGGCGGCGATCTGAAACTGGTCGAAGAGATGGCGAACGATTTCAACGTCCGCGCTCGCGTTTGGCGCGAAGCAAAAGATTTGGTCTACAACGTCATCAATTGCAGCAAGCCCATCGTTTCCGTGATGCACGGCCCTGCGGTCGGCGCGGGCTTGGTTGCAGGTTTACTTGCCGACATTTCCATCGCCGCGAAAACCGCACGCATTATCGACGGCCACACGCGCTTGGTCGTCGCCGCGGGCGATCACGCCGCGATCGTCTGGCCGCTGCTGTGCGGCATGGCGAAAGCGAAATATTATTTGCTGCTGTGCGAAGCAGTAAGCGGCGAAGAAGCCGAGCGTATCGGCCTCGTCTCGATCGCGGTTGATGAATCTGAGCTACAAGCGAAAGCTTTCGAAGTCGCCGAAAAACTTAGCCGAGGCTCCCAATCGGCGATTAAGTGGACCAAGTACGCGTTGAATAATTGGTTGCGTTTGGCAGGCCCGAGCTTCGATGCATCACTCGCGCTGGAGTTTATGGGTTTCTCTGGGCCAGATGTGCAGGAAGGCATCGCGTCGTTACGCGAAAAACGGGCGCCGCAATTTGGCGAATAAAAAAATGTAGGGCGGGTTCTACCCGCCAATCTATTTGAGATGGCGGGTAGAACCCGCCCTACGCATACTTAATCGCGCAGGAAACCCTTAACGGCCAGCACAGAAGTCTCCGCCGCCTCCTCATGCGGCAGATGACCAATGCCGGGTAATGTGACAAGCGTCGCTTTGGGCAACGCACCAAGGTAGTCAGTTGCATTACGCACCGGGATCATCGCGTCCTTATCACCCCACACGAGCAGCGTTTCCGCCCGGATCCTTTTAAGCATCGGTACCGGATCCTGCAACACTGACTGCTCCATGCGCGCGATCATCGCCGCGCGCACCGACGGCGCCAGCATCATGTCGTAGTAGCGTTGCAACAGCGCGTCGGTCATCACCGCCGGATCTCCATAGGCCGGCACCAAACTCATACGCAGAATCGGTTTTGGCAACACGTAGCGCATCAGTTTGACCATTGCGGAAACGTGCGGCTTCTTGCCGTACTCGAATCCAGGACTGGCAAACCCATCCGGCGAAATCAGCACTAACTTTTTAAGACGAGCCGGGTACTGCGCAGCGAAGCGCCAGGCCAACCGGCCGCCCATCGAGTGCCCGATTAAGCTCGTCTGTTGCACGCCAAGCTTGTCCATTAAGGCCAGTAGAACCTGCATCCCGCGCGTATCGGAATAGTCTCCGGTCGGGTCAGCGCCGGTCAGCCCGGCGCCCGGCAGATCGTAACGTATGACGCGGTGATCGCTCGACAGCGCTTGTGCCCAAACTTCCCAGGTATGCAGGCTAGCGCCGAAACCATGCAACAGGATCACCGCCGGCGCGTCCTTCGGGCCGCTGTCGCGCACGTGCAGGCGCAAACCGGCCACTTCGATGAAATCACTCGGCGCATTCGCATAGCGAGCTTCCAGCAGCGCACGGTTTTTGTCCGGCGTCCAAAGCCAACCGGCAGCGAGGACGACGATAAAAACCAACACGCCCACCACGATCTTAAATTTCACAGGTGTTCCTAATCGTCATAGTGCCTACATGAGCGGCTTCGCTCAGGCCTCCTGCTAAGGTGGCCAAAATTAACGAACGAGATTTTTATTCACCTCGGTCGTTAATCGTCAATTTATCGCGAAGCCGGCGGATGATTGAATCGGATTCGATTGTACGAGAGTTCGGTGGTGCACGAAATATGCACTTAACGTCGGCGACGAGCAGTGGATCCACTCAAACCGTTTCAGATCGGAAACATATCATTGGAGCAACGCGACGAAACAATCTCGCACTTTGCGGCCGTTAAAAGCGAGATTGCTTCGTCGCTTTGCTCCTTTCCATGAACCCGATTTGACCGACGCTTGCTTTAGCGACGGCTTGCCCCTCACCCCTACCCCTCTCCCCAGAGGGGCGAGGGGACGATACTCCCTCTCCCGCTCGGCGGGAGAGGGGCGGGGGTGAGGGTGGGCTTAGGTTCAAGCCCTGTGCGGTTCATGATCCGTGGGCAGTATCGGCAGCGCCGATACAGGCAGCTCGCAATGACAACATTGTAAGTCGTTATGGGGTGGGGATGAGGGTCGAACTACTCCGATTTCGCCGCCTCGGAAAACCGCTGCAGCAACGCCTTGCGCACCATATGCACATGCTGGCGCAATGTGTAAACCTGATTGGCAAACGCCAGCGGTGTGGGGATGCGATGGGCGGCGCGCTCGATGCGATCGATTTCTTCCAGCCATTCTCCGCGCGATTTGCTGTCGGGCTTTTGTTGCGCGTCTAGCTCGATGACTTTGAGTTCGCCGTAGTAACGAAAGATGCGGCGGCGAATGCGCCAAGAATATAAAAACGGCGCGATTCGAAACAACGGGAACAGTACCGCAACAATGGGCAATAACATGAATACCAAGCGATCGACCAACGTCGCCGCCCAGAATGGCAGATAGCGCTGCAAGAACGGTTTGCCGCTCTTGTAATAGCGCTCCGCCTCGCGCGACAGCGGAATCTCCACGCCGTTCGGCGTTGGAAATTGGCCGGCTCGCGAGAATAATCCTGCGCCGCCGTGGTTCGCGCTGACGGCCTGCAACGTCAAGTCGATCAAGGCCGGATGAAAATCATCGCGCGCAACGAGATTGGTGCTCGGCGCGACGAGGCTGATATCCTTCGACGGAATATTTTGCGGCAGGTCGATCGTGCCGCGCGGCAAGGTCAGCGCCGACAAATACGGAAACCGGCGCACGTAAGCCTCGGCCTGGGTGAAGTTAAATATTTTTAAAGTCGGCGTGTAAAGCATCGTCCACACAGCGCTTGATTGCGCGGGACCAACGACGAAAACCGCGTCGACTTCTTTGTTAAGTAACGCCAGCGCCGCATTCATGCCGCCTAACGGCGACAGCGATGTCGGCGCGTCGGCAACGGCATGGGCGCGCAACAATTCAAGCGCGAGTATGCGCGTGCCGCTGCCCTCCGGGCCGATCGCGATGCGCTTGCCCCTTAGCTCGTCGAGATTGGTGAGGGCTAAGTCTTTTTGGTGGAACAACCAAAGCGGCTCGGGATAGATGACGCCCAGCGACACCAAACCGTCCACCTCTTTGCCTAAGGTCACGCCGCTTTGCAAAAAAGCAATGTCGATATCTTCACTGCGATTTTGCAAACGCTGAAAATTTTCGGCCGATCCGGCGGACGGTTTGATGTCCAGGGTAATGCCGCTACGAGCAAAGAAATCTTTGTAGCGCGCAGCGTAAATTTGATAGGCGCCGTCGGCGGGCCCCGTAACGATAGTGACGTGGCTCGGCGGCGCGGGCCGCATAAATTTATAGGTTGCCCAAAACACTGCGAATAAAACCGCTAACGCCGCTGCGCCGACAATGACCGCGTCGTGCAGCGACAGGTGCAAAAAGCGTTGCCACAAATTACGCGTGACATTCACGAAATAACGACCGGCCTGCGAGCCAGTATCCATGAGCCTTTCCAGGCATACATCACGCGGCGGCAGGTCCCGTCTTGGTCGCAGCCTGGGTGAGTTTCAAATATTTTTCGTGCAGCACGTCTTTGCTTTCGATTACTTCCGGATGGGGAATGATGCATTCGACCGGACACACTTCGATGCATTGCGGCTGATCGAAATGACCGACGCATTCGGTGCAAAGTTTGGGATTGATTTCGTAAAACTCGATGCCTTGATAAATTGCCTCATTCGGGCATTCCGGCTCGCAAACGTCGCAATTGATGCATTGATCGGTGATCAATAAGGCCATCGCTATTTTTGTGTCTTTGCTTTCATTTTTTGCACCACGAGCGGGCTGACGAATTGGCTCACGTCACCGCCCATTGAGGCGATCTCGCGCACGATGGTCGCCGAGACGAACATGTAGTTGTCGGACGGCGTCATGAATACCGTTTCGACGCGCGGTAATAATTTGCGATTCATGCCGGCCATCTGAAATTCGTATTCGAAATCGGAGACGGCGCGCAGCCCTCGCAGAATAACGTCGGCGCCTTGTTGTTTCAAAAATTCCGTCAGCAATCCGCCGAAGCGAACCACCGTGATATTCGCGATGGGCTCAAGCAATTCCGTCGCCATCTGCACGCGTTCATCGATCGAAAAAAGCGGCCGCTTGGCCGTGCTCTCGGCGATAGCGAGAATCACTTCGTCGAATAGCTTGGCCGCGCGCTTCACCACGTCTTCGTGACCGAGCGTGAGCGGATCGAACGTTCCGGGATAAACAGCTCGCGTCATTTAGGTTTCCTCACCGGCAGCAAGAATCATAAGCTGGAATTTTACTTGACCGGCGCGACTTTGTTTGAGGATTTTCCAATCTGGGCTCGGCTCGAAGCTAAGCTCGGACTCGGCATAGACCTTTGCATCGGGTGCAAGCCATGGCGTAAGCGATGCGAGGGCTCGATCGAGAATTCCTTGATTGAATGGCGGATCAAGAAAAACCACATCGAATGGGCGCGCCGTACCGCGCAAATACTGCAATGCGTCCGCGTTGACCACGGTTGCATTATTCGCGCTCAGAAGTTGCGCATTCTCCTTCAGCTGGCGCGCAACGATTGATGATTGCTCGACCATTACGACTTCGGCCGCACCGCGCGACAACGCTTCGAATCCCAGCGCGCCGCTGCCGGCAAAGAGATCGAGACACATTTTTTCATTGAGGTGCTGGCCGAGCCAGTTGAACAGCGTCTCGCGAACTCGATCCGGCGTTGGCCGCAATCCGACACCGTCGGGAAATTCCAGGACGCGGCTACGCCACAATCCGCCGATGATACGGATTTGGTTTGGCGCTTTGCGGGTCATTGAACGTCGTTGGCTAAATTAGAGCCGCCCCTCATAGCCCTAGGCTACCCCGTCCCCACCCTTCTCCCAGAGGGAGAAGGGAGTTAATCCCCTCTCCCTTTGGGAGGGGGTTATGGTGAGGGAGGGCGTAGAGATATCCCCAAGCGTTTTGCGCTACCAACATCCAATCGTCATTTAACTTCAACCTTCTGTTCCGTCGAGTCCGGCAATCCCACAACAATGGTGACCATGTTATCGGGAACAACGCGGCGCTTGAAGGCGTCCTTGATTTCCGCAACCGTGACTTGCTCCACTTTTTTGACGTAGTCATCCAAAAACGTCAGCGGCAATTTGTAAAATCCGATCAACTGCAAATACTCGAATTGCTTACGATTGCTATCGATACGTAGCGGAAACCCGCCGCCGAGATTGCGTTTTGCATTCGCCAATTCTTCCTCGGTCGGACCGTTATCGATAAATTCCTTGATCGTCTCGCGCACGACCTGCAGCGCTTCTTTGGTTTGATCTTTACGCGTCGCCAGCGATACGCGATAAGGTCCCATATCATGCATCGGCATGAAGTAACTCGACACGCTGTAAACCAATCCACGCTTTTCGCGCACTTCGTTGGTCAGGCGCGAAACGAAACCACCGCCACCGAGAATGAAATTGCCAACGAGCAGCGGATAATAATCCGGGTCGACGCGCTTGATGCCCGGATAACCGAGCATGATATGGCTTTGCGTCGATGGAAATTGGACCTCTTTTAATAGCGGTTTGACGGGAATTTTCACCGGCGCAATCTCGGCGTGCGCGGCCTGGCTCTTCGGCAACTTGCCAGTTAATTTTTCCGCAATTGCTTCGGCTTCAGCGCGCGAAATATCGCCGATCAGCGCGACCACCGCGTTATCGACGGTGTAGTGAGCGCGATAAAACGCGACGACATCGTCACGGGTAATCGGCTTAATGGTGGCTTCGGTGGGCTTTTGTGCGTAGGGGTGATCTTGATACAGCGCCTTGAAAAATTGCCGTTCGGCGACGCTATCGGCATCCGATGTCGATTGCCTTAAGGCCGAAACCAGTTGCGCTTTTTCGCGCTC
This sequence comes from Pseudomonadota bacterium, assembly GCA_031406045.1. Taxonomy (GTDB): domain Bacteria; phylum Pseudomonadota; class Gammaproteobacteria; order Burkholderiales; family JALYOK01; genus JALYOK01. The sequence goes on along the minus strand of JANOGO010000306.1, from coordinate 9,596 downwards.
TAAAATTTCTGCGGGATAGGCCGGCTCTTGCACGATCTTCGCCAACACCTCGATCGCTTCGCTGCGCTCAAGCTCGCTCGATAGCGTACGCACGCTCCAACCGGCGCGGTCCTGGTCGAAGCTGCTACCAACCAGCGCGCCGATATTGGCGATCCGCGTCGAGATGTCGTTCTCGCTCAAGCCGCCCGCGCCGTTGTTCATCAGCCCCGCTGCCATGCTCGCGGTGCCGGAGCGATCAGCGGCGTCGCGGCTCGAGCCTGCGGAAAACTCGATGCTGACATCGAGCATCGGCAAGCTGCGCGCTTCGACGAAATAAACCCGCGCGCCGCTGGGCGTGGTCCAATGTTGAATCGGCAAGCCGGCGTAGGCTTGAATGTTCGCCGCCAAAAAGAAGGCGCCGGCAATAGTACGATTGAGGTTCGAACTTGAAATTTTCGACAGGAATTTTTTCATGGGTTTCGCGCTGTCCTCTATTGTGAATGGCGAACGCCGGGAATCGCTTGGCGCGGCTTAACGGAATCGACCGGTTGCGGATCCAATACCGCAATGGTCAGGCGATCATCCTGAATATATTTCTCGGCAACTTGCTTCACTTGATCGGCCGTGACCATTTTCAATTTCTCCAACATCACCTCCAAATCGCGCCACGAGAATCCGGCGTTCTCGGTGCGGCCGATTTGCATGGCTTGACCAAACATGGAGTCCAAACCGAATACTTGGCCGGCGATGATTTGCGATTTCACCCGCTGCAGCTCTTCCGCCGTCACGCCTTCGGTTTTTATTTTTTCCAGTTGTTCACGCAACGCGGCTTCCAGTTCGGCGATGGTCTTGCCGTCGCTCGGTGTACCGTCGATGACGATCATGCCGGGGCCGCGCTCGACCACGTCGTAGCCTGCGCCCGCCTGGCTGGCGATGCGCGAATCACGCACGAGATGCTTATTCAAACGCGCCGATTCGTTGCCGTCTAAAATGCCGATCAACATCTGCAACGCGTAGGGCTCCCAATCTTTCGCCGCATCGCGCAACACCGGTGCGTGATAGGCCATTGCGATGTAAGGTAATTGCGCCGGCGCCTTGACGACGATGCGCTTGATGCCGAGTTGCACCGGCTCCGTTTGCGGCTTGCGCTCCGGCATAGCTTGGGCTTTCAGCGGCCCAAAATATTTTTGCGATAACGCGAGAACCTCTTTGGAATCAACATCGCCGGCAATCACTAAGGTCGCGTTATTCGGCGCGTACCAGCGCTTGTACCAGACGCGCGCGTCCTCGGCTTTCATGTTTTCTAAATCGTTCATGAAACCGATTACCGGCCGGCCGTAGGGATGCGCGTTGTAGGCATTGGCGATCAATTGCTCATAAACAATCGCGTGGGCTTTGTCTTCGGTGCGCAGGCGGCGCTCTTCCATCACGACGCGAATTTCCTTGGCGAATTCTTCATCGGAAAAGTTTAAATTCACCATGCGATCCGCTTCGAGTTTTAGCGCGAGCTCAAGTTTGTCGTTACGCAGTTGCTCGAAATAAGTGGTGTAATCGCGATTGGTGAAGGCGTTATCTTTACCGGCATTGGCGGAAATGATTTTGGAAAATTGTCCGGCCGCCACTTCATTGGTGCCTTTGAACATCATATGCTCTAACACATGAGCGACGCCCGAGGTGCCGTTAAACTCATCCATCCCCCCGACTAAATACCAAACCTGCACGACAACCACCGGCGCGCGATGATCTTCGCGGACGATAATTTTCATGCCGTTATCGAGCTTGAATTCGTTGGTGATGGGTTGTGCAGCGAGCGCAGCGTTTGCGCCGGAGAGAACCAGCGCTGCAAGCAATAGGGTGCCGAGCAATTTTTTCATTCGTCCGTTTTCATCAAGTTGAGTGGTAAGGCAAGTGCTTTGCGGCTAAAATGCGAGTCTTGCAAGAGTAACAACCCTATTCTAATCGATCCCGTCTGCGCCTTGGCCTTTCGGTTCTGACCATCCAATTCATGTTTAGTTTCTTTAAGTCCGCCGATAAGTCTGCCGAACCTGCAAAACCTGAAGTAAAGAAGGATGGTTGGCTGCAACGACTGAAAACCGGCTTAACTAAAAGCCGCGAGAAAATCAGCGGCCGTCTCACATCGCTGTTTAGCCGTGGCAAGATCGACGAGGCGCTTTACGAAGAGTTGGAAGAAATACTTCTCGGCGCCGATGTTGGTGTAACTGCGACAAGAAAATTGATCGATGACGTCCGTGCGCGCGTTCGCAAAGAAAAATTGAGCGATGCGTCCGAACTCAAAGGCGCCCTGAAAGGCGCGCTCAGCGACCTTCTTGACCCCTTGGAGAGGCGCATGGATACTGCCTCACAGGCCGATTCCCCTAAGCCGCAAATCATCATGTTCGTCGGCGTTAACGGCGCGGGCAAGACTACGACCATCGGCAAATTGGCAAAGTGGTATCAAGCACAAGGCAAATCAGTCTTGCTCGCGGCAGGCGATACCTTTCGCGCAGCAGCGCGTGAGCAACTGATGGTGTGGGGCGAGCGCAATAATGTCACCGTCATCACGCAGGAGAAAGGCGATTCCGCTGCAGTGATTTTCGATGCGATTCAAGCAGCGAAAGCGCGTGGGATCGATATCGTTCTAGCCGACACGGCAGGCCGCCTGCCGACGCAATTGCATTTGATGGAAGAAATCAAAAAAGTAAAACGTGTGATTCAAAAAGCCGATCCGACCGGGCCACATGAAATTTTATTGGTGCTCGACGCCAACACCGGCCAGAACGGCCTGTCGCAAGTACAAATCTTCGACGACGCGCTAAAGCTCACCGGCTTGGTCGTTACCAAACTTGATGGCACGGCGAAAGGCGGCGTTGTCGCGGCGATCGCAGGCACTCGGCCGATCTCGATTCCTTTTATTGGCGTCGGGGAAACGCTCGACGATTTGCGCCCGTTCACAGCCAACGATTTTGTCGAAGCGCTAATCGAGTGATTGAAATTCGGAGCGTTTACAAGCGATACGCGAACGGCTTCGAAGCGCTCAAGAACGTCAGCTTCAACATCGCCCAAGGCGAGATGGTTTTTCTGACCGGCGATTCCGGCGCAGGAAAAAGCACCCTGCTCAAACTCATCGTCGGCATCGAATTGCCGAGTAGCGGCAATGTCGAAATCAACAAACAAAATTTAACGCGCCTGCGCGCGGCAGGACTCGCTGTGCTAAGGCGAAACATCGGCCTGGTGTTTCAAGATCACAAACTGTTATTCGATCGAACGGTGTTTGACAACGTCGTGCTGCCGCTTTACATCAACGGCTATAAACCGTCGGACATGGTGCGCCGCGTGCGTGCCGCGCTCGATAAGGTCGGCTTGCTCGACCGCGAAAAAGCCTTTCCCATTGCGCTCTCCGGCGGCGAGCAACAGCGCTTGTGCATCGCGCGCGCCATCGTCAATCGGCCGACGATGTTGATCGCCGATGAGCCAACCGGGAATCTGGATGCGACGCACGGCGCGGCAATCTTTGAGCTATTTCATTCGTTCAACCAAGTCGGCACGACGGTGGTGGTCTCAACCCACGATCACACGCACATCGAACGCCTGAAGCCGCGCGTGCTGCACCTCGAACACGGGCGGCTCGTGCAATGAGCGTGTGGCTCAATCAACATTTGCACGCGCTGCAAATCGCGTGGCAGCGTTTATTCACCCATCCCATTGGCTCGCTGTTCACGATTCTGGTGATCGGCCTGGTCGCAAGTTTGCCGGCCTTTGCCTACCTCGTGGTCAACAACGTCGCAGGCCTCGCCGGAAAACTCGACCCAGAACCGAAGTTGAGTTTTTATCTGAAGATGAATGCAGGTGACGCGGAAATCACGGCGATAAAAGAACGTCTCAATGCAACAGCGAATATCGCCAACTCGCGATTCGTCTCCAAAGAAGCGGCACTCGCAGAACTCGAATCCGCCGGCATCGCCGACGTCGCCAAAACGCTGGAACAAAATCCGTTACCGCATGCATTCGTCATCAAGCCCAAGTCTATCGAACCGGCGATGCTTGATGAATTGAAAATACAAATCGCGTCGTGGCCTGAAGTGGAAACCGTCGAACTCGATTCCGATTGGGCGCGCAAACTCAGCGCTTTCGTCGAATTCGGTAAACACGCAGTATTTTTCCTGACGTTGGTATTGGGGCTGGCGCTAGTGTTCGTGATGGCCAACACCATACGCCTACAAATCATGAACCAACGCGAAGAAATCGAAGTCAGCCGACTCATCGGCGCAACGCCCAGCTTCATCCGCCGGCCATTTCTCTACTTCGGCTTCATGCAAGCAATCTTGGGCGGGCTATTAGCCATCGGACTCGTCGCGCTCGGCATACACGGACTGAATCAGGCAACCGCTCCATTGGTGAAACTTTACGCCGGTGAATTTTCCTTCCGCAATCCCGATTGGCAATTCGGTACCGCTACCATCTTTGCGTTGATGGTGCTCGCGATGTTTAGCGCGGGGTTGGCGGTGCGGCGGACGTTGCGGTCGATGGCGCGTTAACGCGCGAATCTCGATCCCCTTCAAGTGGAAGGTTGGGAAGGGGATGGGGTTTCTGTTGGCAGCCTTGGCGAGATTCAGCGCAAGAAGAACAGCACGGCGCACGCTGTGCTTGTGGACACGATTAACTTATCGATGCGGTACAATTAGCGCGAAGGAGTAAATGATGATTCGCACTATAGAAGCTGTTGTTGATGTCCAAGGCAGAGTTGAACTTTCTGAACCGGTTCATCTTTCTGCGCCGCGCAGGGCATTAGTTACGATCCTCGAAGACGAGGCCGCCGTTCCAATACACGACTCTGCGCTGCTGAGTGGGGCGGCACTTGAAGATTGGAATCGACCGGAGGAGGACATTGCATGGTCTCACCTTCAGTCGGCTCAATAGTTCTAGTTCCGTTTCCGTTCTCCGATTTATCGCAGTCAAAGTTGCGCCCTGCGGTAGTCGTCGCCAACGCAAGTCGTGGCGATTGGATTTTGTGTCAAGTCACCAGCAATCCATATGGAGATGTACGCGCGCTGACTCTCGTCGAAGACGATTTTGCGCTTGGATCATTGCGGGTAAGGAGTTTCGCGCGGCCCGGAAAGTTGTTTACTGCCAATCAAAGTTTGTTCGTAACTGAAATCGCCAGGCTAAAAGAAGTTGCTTGCGCGCGCATCATTTCCGCCGTCGTTCAAATGTTTCAAAGCCCTTCCGTTCCGGAAAAATAAGTTCCTCGACCATCTGATGCGCATTGCCGTGACCGTTTAGCCTAGTACTGGCACTTCCGCAAGAGCCACGCCCGGAGGCAGGCTTTAAATTGGGCAAGGTTCAGGCCGGGCTTGAACCGGCTGACGGGAAGCCATTTGACGATGTGAGTGCGGCCACAAAAGAGATTCGCATCAAAGATTCGAGCGGCGTTTAACGTGAAATGTACATCGCTAAGTTCGAAGAAGCCATCTACGTCCTACACTGCTTCCAGAAGAAGGCTCAGGCGACCAGCACGCAGAATAAATATTGCCGAGGCGCACTATCGCGCTGTGGTTAAAGCTAGAAAGGAACCGAAATGACGATCGATACCGAAGTCCGCCACGTGACGAAACCCGGCGCCAACATTTTTTTGGAATTAAGTTTTCCGCCGACCGAAGCGAAACGCTTGCACGCCGCGCCACGCAAGCAGACCAATGATACGCGGCGGCTGAAACAGCAATTGATGGAAGAATTGTCCGCCTGGATAGAGGAACGTCACTTGAAGCAGGCCGAGGCGGTCGAGCTTCTGATGGTTTCACGTCCACGTGTCTCCGACGTAGCCACTAAGCAAACTGCTAAGTTCACTATCGATACATCCGTAGAAATGCTCAGCCGCATTGGCAAGCCGGTCGAACTAACGATCGGCTGATAGCGGACTACGAACATTGAGTTCAGAGTGGGGACGGGGCAGTCGACCCACTGCGGAAATAGCATCGCGCAACGCAACAAAACAGTAACCGCAATTGCCGACATACGCGGATTTTTTTGTCGACATTCGCGAATGGCGGCTTCAGGGCAATTCGAAAATTTTCCGTTTTTACCTGTCCATCGCATTCAGTCCCGGCCAGTTCCAGCCGTTCGATGCGACAAGATGAGCGGCGGCAAGGTGCGCAAAGCTGAAGTGCAAGACCGAGGTTGGCGGTCAGCACCGCAGCGTAAGGAGACGGTCGCGAACGGCAGGTAGCTGGAAGGCCTGCGGTTGTCCGTAACTCCATCGACTCACATTTGAATTGCGTATGCCCGTTCGGGCTGGAGCCGGACCGGTGGATGAAATCCACGGCGCCAACGTGAGGGTTTTCTTATCTACCTGCGCCGCACCGGGACTAGCGCAGTGTGTGCAAGGAGTAGAGCAGGTTGTGTGTGGTTCGCACTGGTGGCGCCAGAACCATGTCGCCATCAGTCAAGACGCTCTACCGCCGCCTCAGATTTGCGTTGCTAAGGCCATTGTGTGCTGCCTTACACCGCTTCCAGCGCGAGCAGCTCAGCCACCGTCTGCCTTCGTCGAATAAGCCGGGGCTCACCATTTTCCATCAACACTTCGGCAATCAGCGGGCGCGTGTTGTAGTTCGATGACATGGAGGCGCCATACGCACCGGTGTCGTGCAACACCAGCAGATCTCCCACCTGCGTCTGCGGCAAGGACCGGTGCAACACCACGCCACCGTCTCCCTGCGTAAACACATCTCCCGACTCGCACAGAGGTCCGGCAACCACCGTGTCAAACTGCAGGCCATTAACCGCTGTGCCATCAGAGTGGATCAACTCCATACCGTGGTAGGCGCCGTATAGGGCCGGGCGAGCCAGATCACTGAAGCCGGCGTCCACCATCACAAAATGGTTGGCGCCCTGTTGCTTCGTGGCGCGTACCTCGCTGACCAGCACGCCGGACTCGGCCGTTAAATAGCGGCCCGGTTCTATTTCCAGTTTCACCGGGTGCCCCAGCAGTTGTTCCACGGTATGGCGCGCGGCATCCCACAATGAAAAGTAGTGCGCCGTATCAATCGTGGGTTCACCTGCCTGGTAGGGAACGGACAGACCGCCGCCCGCGGAGATGGCGTGCAGGTCCAAACCCTGCGCATTCACTACCTCTACCAGCTTCAGCATGGCACCGCACACTTCCTGCAAGTGCGCGTAGTCCACGCCTGAACCGATGTGCATGTGCAGGCCCTGCAAGGCCAGGCCGTTGGACTTGATCTTTTCGCAGGCGCGAACTAGGTCGCCATGCCAGATGCCATGCTTGCTATGCTCGCCACCGGTATTTGTTTTGTTGGAATGGCCATGCCCGAAACCTGGGTTGATGCGTAGCCACACCGGGTGCCCCGTATGGACCGCACCCAATTGGTCCAGCATGTCCATGGAGCCGCAGTTCACGGGAATATTGAGTTCCACCACGCGCGCAAGCGAAGCGCGGTCCAGCAGATCAGCCGTGAACACGATGTCTGCGTGCCCGTTGTGCAAGCCCGGCGTAAAACCACCAGCCAACGCGCGTTCGATTTCACCCAAGGACATCGAGTCCACCACTGCGCCCTGGTGCTTCATGAGGCGAAGGATGTGCGTATTGGAGTTGGCTTTCTGAGCGAAACGCACTACGTCAAACAACTGCAGAGCGGCAATCTGGCGCGTAATGGTGGCGGCATCATAGATCCACAGCGGGGTACCAAACTGCTGGGCCAAAGAAGCGAGGGTAGCGGGAGTAAAAGGGTTCATGGGTGGATGATCCCCTTCATAATCAATTCAATCAATGCTACTCTTGTTGTATAGCTATTCAATATTGATATGAATCTAACCCATCGCCAGCTGACGATGTTTCGCGCCATCATGCTGCACGGCAACCTGGGGCGTGCAGCTGACGCGTGCGCGTCAAGCCAGCCCACTTTGAGTCGCGAGCTGGGGCGTTTGGAGCAGTTAATGGGGTTTAACCTTTTTGACCGGGTGCGGGGCCGATTACGCCCTACCGTGCGGGCACTTGCGCTGATGCAGGAAGTAGAACGCTCGTTTATAGGCTTGGAACAGATCGCAGCGCGCGCCAGCGAATTGCGCACGCAAGTGACAGGTCGCTTGCGCATTGCGTGTTTGCCGGCATTGGCTCATGCCTTGGTACCCCGCGCACTGGTATATCTCTCACATGCACATCCTGAACTAGGAGTCAGCGTGCATCCCATAGAGTCGCCCTGGCTGGAGCAAGCCATGAGTGAACAGCGTTTTGACCTGGGACTTAGTGAAACCCAAGAGGCACCTGCTGGAGTTGCCTTGCAGCCCTTGCTGAAGGTCAATGAAGTGGCCGTTTTGCCACGTGATCACAGCCTGTGCCGCAAGGCCCGACTGCAACCGCGCGACTTTACAGGCGAGCGCTTCATCAGTCTCGCGGTTGGCGACCCGTATCGAACCGCCATTGATGCGATGTTCGAGGACGCTAAAGTACATCGCGCAACCCTGCTTGAAACCACGAGCGCAGTGGCCGTCTGCGCCATGGTGCGTCAGGGCCTGGGCGTTGCCATCGTAAACCCGCTCACCGCACTGGAACTCAGCGGACCGGACCTAGTAGTGCGGCCGCTTACCGTTGCCATCGGTTACCAGGTGACTATGCTTCTTCCGGACATCGCAGCTCCGCACCCCCTGCAGGGCGTTCTCGCAGACGCCGTACGTAAGGCCTGTGCCGCCTTGAACAAGCATCACTCGCTATGAGTTCCATAGCTGCCAACGCTTTATGACACGTCCTTCTGCCCACCACCGCGCGGCCTGCGCCATCCGTCTGCGCCTGAGCGCTGTCATCCCAAGGTGGCTCAGGTACCAAGGCGAGCGCTTGTCAAAGTCAGCTATGGAGCGACCAGTTCGGGAACCTCAATGCCCGCTGATGGCCTGATGCGAAGGTTCGATGAACTTCAGCTTCCCTTACAAAGTTGCCGCTGAGCTCAGACGAGCGTGCGGCAGCAACGGGTCGAGGTTGTGTAAAAACTCCAAAAACCTTCTCGCCGCGCCAAAAATAGGGTACCTCAAACCCTTCGTTGGTCGACGATCGTCGCGTGTACGCGATTCTGTGCGGTCGAATTTTTCAATGCACATTTTCAACAACGTTTTTACACAACCTCGGTCGGTAGTAAATTCGCCCGTTTCGCCAGGCGGCGCAAACTGTGAGTTCGACTTTTGGTGGCTGAACTTATTGGGTACGGAGATTGAGTCAGGCCAGGCTACCGAACTCCCCGTCTCTCACGCGCTTAATCATTCCATTTGAAATGTAACTACAAACGTAGTATCATTTCTCTATGGAATTTGAGTGGGACGCCAAGAAAGCTACAACCAATCTTCGTAAGCACCACGTGAGTTTTGAAGACGCCGCTCGAGTTTTCCTTGATCCGAACCGTATCGAAACTTTTGACGGCCGGGATGCCTACGGCGAAGATCGCTGGAAAACCGTAGGGCTGGTCGAACCCGCTTTATTGGCGGTGGTGTACGCCATTCGCAGCAATGACGGTGAGGTCATTCGATTGTTTTCAGCAAGAAAGGCAGATGCCCATGAGCGCGCGCAATACCGTGAAGTTTAAGCTTGACCCCAAGAAACCCGTTCCGTTGAGCGCTGC
>JANOGO010000300.1:0-4373 GCA_031406045.1 Pseudomonadota bacterium | reverse complement strand
CTTTGGGGAGGGCCGCTATTTGTAAAAGCGCCGGTCGATTTTATGTTCGTGGAAAAACGATATAGCCGCGCTTCGCTCGCGATTACAATTCACTATTCTCCCGCCAATCGGGAGAGGGAGCGTAGTCCCCTCGCCCCTTTGGGGAGAGGGGTGGGGGTGAGGGGCAAGTTGTCATTCGAAAAAGCGCCGGTCGATTTCAAGTTCGTAGAAAAACGAGATCGCTGCGCTATTGCGTAAGGTTTGTCATCGACTGAACACTAATCTATCCGGGAAAGCGCCATTGCGGTTAGCCGACCTTTAATTCTATCCAGGAAAGTCACATGAAAAAATTGATTGCGATGGTGTTCGCCGGTTCTGTGGTGGTATTGGCTGCGGGCTGCGCTCACGAGATGGGCAAGGACGAAGGGATGAAGAAAGAAGCGATGCAAAAAGAAGAAATGATGAAGAAGGAGTCCATGCAGAAAGAGGAGATGATGAAAAAGGAAGCGATGCAAAAAGAGGAAATGATGAAGAAGGACGAGATGAAAAAGTAATTTTCGGGCTCCGGACGTAGGCCGCTCGGGTCGATAGCATTACCGCCGGAGCCAGTCTTTCTGCCACATCGCGAGCGCGAATGCAACGACGTAATCCCGCCTTCCGGCCACGCTGGAACGACGAGATCGCCACGCTTCGCTCGCGATGACAATTCACTGCTCGGCTGAACACCTTATCCTGCTTGGCTCGTGGCGATGCATGCTTGGAGAGCCGCTCTGGTGCTGACTTCTGGCTAGATCATAAAAAATTTCTAGCGCGATGACAATCTATAACCAGCCCAACGCGCCAATGGTTCCGCCGATCGCGATCATCCACAGCAAGTGAATCCGCGTGCGCCAAACGACGATTGCCGACGCGATGGTCAGTAATGTATGTGCCCATCCCGGCGTTTGCGCCGAGAGTATCCAACCCGTTGCAACCAGCAGCGCGATAACCAACGGCGCCATGCCCGATCGAAACGCACGCAGCGCGAGCCAATCGCGGCGCGCGTTGCCCCAGCGCGCGGCGGCGAGGGCGAGCGTGGTGGAGGGGATCATGATGCCGATCAGCGTGACCGCCGCGCCGAGAATTCCCGCAGCTTGATAACCCATCACCGCGACAAATAATATATTCGGTCCCGGCGCCGCTTGTGCGATTGCTATCGACGCGTTGAATTGCGGGTCGGTGAGCAAGCCCATGCGATCCACCAGAACGCGATGCATATCGGGCGCGACGGTGATGGCGCCGCCGATCGACAGTAGCGAGAACAGCAGAAAATGCCCGAATAGGGCGAGCCAGTCGACGGCCATTATGCGTTGGGTTTCATCGCTTTGATTTTTACCGCGGCGTAGCAGCAAGCGATTGCGCCGAGCACTAACAGCACCCAGGCCAACGGCCAGCGCAGTAGAGCGACCGCTGCGAACGCGATCAGCGCAATCGCCGCGCAAACCGGCACGCCGATCGGATTATTTTTCAGCGTCGGAATGAGTTTGATCGCGCTGCCGATGATCAACCCCGCCGACACCGCGCCCATACCTTTGAGCGCACCGGCGACCATCGGATTCATCGCAAACTGCGCGTAAAGCGCGGTGATCATCAACACGATGAAAAGCGGTACGAGCATCATGCCGGCCAGCGCGCTGAACGCGCCGCGCCAACCGAAGAAACGATCGCCGACCATCAATGCAACGTTGCAGACATTCGGCCCCGGCAATACTTGGCCGAGCGCGAGAATTTCGACGAATTGCTCTTTCGACAACCAGCGTTTTTGCTCGCATAACACACGCTGCGCGATCGGCAACACGCCGCCAAATCCTTGCAGCGCCAAGCGTGTGAACGTGATGAATAAATCTTTGTTGGAAGCGGGCGCGCTGAGCGCTGGATCGCCGGTCATGTTATTGAATCAGGCGTCCAGTTCCGGGTAGTGTCGGAAAACGCCGTTCTCGTTGAACGGAATGCGTCGCGTCGATGCAAGATAGGCCGCCACGGCCCGACGCTGCGCGACGCGATCATGCAATGCAATCAAGCGCGGATATTTTCGTTTTGATCGCGCCATGGTTTTTGGAAAGGCGTAATGTAGGCCGGCGATAATTTGAAATAACGACAAATCGACATAGCTTAACGAGCGGCCGATGCTGTAACCGGAACCGTTGTTATTCAAAACGCTTTCGAAATAGCTAAGGTATTTCGGAATGCGCTCGGCCAAAAAATGTTGCGTACGGCGTTTTGCTTCCGGCAATTGCTCGTGATAATAAAGACTGCTCGCGATAGGATGATGAGTGTCGTGCGCTTCATCGACAAAATCGGCGATAGTCAGTTGCAATTGGTGCGCCCACAAACGTCCAGCTTCGGCCTTCGGCGCTAAGCCGTGACGCGGCCCGAGATATTGCAAAATATTGGCCGATTGCCCGATCAACAATTTGCCGGCGCGCAAGAACGGCGGTGCAAACGGCGGGCGATTGCTGTCTCCGATTAAGCGCATCATCGCAGTGATACCGGCGCCGGTCGCACGCGCGATGTCGATATAGTCCGCATTGGACGCTTCCAACGCGAGGCGCACAAATTCACCGCGCCCTTGAATGGTTGGCCAATAGTAAAGTTCGTAACGCATCAGATTTCACTTTCCCGTGGTGGCAAATGGTCGTCGCTCCCTCACCCTTGACCCCTCTCCCGGGGGGAGAGGGGAACGACTCCCTTCTCCCCCTGGGAGAAGGGTGGGGATGAGGGGCGGCTTTTTTCTTAAAGCAAGCCGAACACCATTGGCAACGCCAAACAAAACAGGCCGCAATCGCGGCCTGTTTCATCGTATTTAATTCAACAAAAATTAACCCGATACGACTTTCGGCTTCAGCGCATTGCGGCGCAGCGGCGACGGGTTTTTTGCGTAGGCGTGGTGGGCAGCGACCTCGGCTTGACCCACTTCGATCGGCATACCCAAATCAGCAAGCAACGATTCCAACGCCGATAAACACAGCAACACGTTTTCCGGTTTGCATGAATAACCCATCAAACCAAAGCGCCAAATTTTGCCGGCGAGCGGGCCCAGGCCCGCGCCGATTTCCAGATTGTATTCAGTCAACAACGTGCGGCGTACCAGCGCTTCGTCGATACCGGTCGGGCAATAGACCGCATTCATTTGTGGCAAGCGGCTGCCTTCTGCCACCAGATATTTCAGGCCCAGCGCTTCCAATCCGGCCTTGAGCGCAAGGTGGTGGCGCATGTGGCGCGCCCAAGAATTTTCCAAGCCTTCTTCGCGCAATACCAGCAACGATTCGTGCAAAGCGAACAACGAATTAGTCGGCGCGGTGTGATGATAGGTGCGCGCGGTTTCGCCCCAGTAGCCGAGCAACAACCCCAAATCCATGAACCAGCTTTGGCCCTTGGCTTTGCGCGCTTTGACTTTTTCGATCACGCGATCGCTGAAGCTCACCGGCGCCAAACCGGGTGTGCATGACAAGCATTTTTGGCTGGCGGAATAAACCGCATCGATGCCCCATTCATCGGTGCGCACCGGCGTGCCGGCGACCGATGTCACCGCATCCATAATGGTCAGCGCACCGTGTTTACGAGCGATCTCGCCGATGGTTTTTGCATCGGATTCGCAACCGGTCGACGTTTCCGCATGAACGAACGCGACTATTTTCGCGTCGGGATTTTTCTTCAGCGCATCTTCGATTTTGTTCGGATCGACCGGCTTGCCCCAATCGTCTTCAACGACAATCGCTTTGCCGCCAGTACGTTCGACGTTCTCAATCATGCGGCCACCGAATACACCGTTGCGGCCGACGATGACTTTATCGCCCGGCTCGACCAGGTTCACAAAACACATTTCCATGCCGACGGAACCGGGGCCGGAAACCGGGAAGGTGAGCATGTTGTTGGTTTGGAAGGTATAGCGCAGCAGCGATTTCAACTCTTCCATCATCTCGACGAATACCGGATCGAGATAACCGATCGCCGGCACCGACATCGCCGCGAGCACGCGCGGATTAATTTCCGACGGGCCGGGGCCCATCAGCGTACGCTGCGGCGGATGGAAGGACGAAATTTTTTTGTTCGGCAGGAATTTGTTTTGCATAACAGGGCTCGGCAGCAAGAAAAGCGCGATTATAGCAAATGCAATGGGTGCGAGCCCCGGCTTGGATTTATCGATTGAGGTTGTTTTGATTTTTACCGATTGCCTGAAGATACACCACGACCCATCCGGTTCATGGAAAGGAGTGCAACGACGAAGCAATCTCGACTTTGGGTGCCGATAAGTACGAGATTGCTTCGTCGCAAAGAGCGCTCCTTTCCATGAACCCGATTTGACCGACGCTTGCTTTAGCGACGGCTTGCCCCTCACCCCTACCCCTCTCCCC
>JANOGO010000257.1:0-13804 GCA_031406045.1 Pseudomonadota bacterium | reverse complement strand
CAATCTCGCTTTTTTTTCGGCCGCAAAGTACGAGATTGCTTCGTCGCCAAAAACGCTCCTCGCAATGACACTACACTAGCTCGTCGGTGGCGCAGTATTCTTAAACGAATTCCGCTTCGCAAGCTTGTCCGTGAGCTGACCGAGATTAGGATAATCTTTGCGCCAATTCACTTCGGCAAAGCGAAATTCCAAATACATCAATGCGCAGCCAACCACGATATCCGACAGATTAAAACTATGGCCGGTGCACCATGTGTTTTCGCCCAAATCCTGCGACATCGCCTTTAGCCCGCGCTCGATTTTGACGCTCTGGCGGGCAATCCAATCGGTACTTTGCAATTGCGGCGCACGTTTTTTTTCCAGCACGATTGCAATGGCCGCATCAAGAACGCCATCGGCCAAGGCCTCCCAACGCTTCACCTGGATGCGCGGACGCGTCGTCTCCGGAATCAAATGCCCGACCGGCGTGACGCTATCGAGATAGTCCATAATCACCGGCGAATCGTACAGCGCGTTGCCATCATCAAGCACCAGGCACGGCACTTTGCCGAGCGGGTTAAATTTCAATAGCGGGGAGTTCGGATCCCACACATCGGTTTGAACGAGTTCGAAGTCGATACGTTTTTCCGCGAGCATGACCCGCGCCTTGCGACCGTAGGGACTCGTTAAAGAAGTGTAGAGTTTCATTGTTGTACCTGCTTTGCCAATCTAAAAAGAGTGCCGAATTATCGGATAACCGTTCTAATCGGTCAGTAGCGTGATTATATCATCCTGTTTTCACTGAGAAAGCAGGGATTTTCGGGTTGCACCACGCGCAAGCGGCCACGCCTGCCATGGTAAAATAAGCTTTGTAGTCCAAAAAATTTCCTGTGAATCCGATCTCCGCTCTATCTCCGCTCGACGGCCGTTACGGCGCCAAACTGAAAGCGTTGCAGCCTTTTTTCAGCGAATACGGCTTGATTCGCTATCGCTTAACGGTGGAGCTCGAGTGGTTCAAAGCGCTCAGTGAAGAACCGGCGCTGACTGAGATCGCGCCGTTCACCGGCGCCACGCTGCAAGCGCTTGACCGCCTCGCGCAAAACTTTTCCGAAGCAGACGCGCAGGCCGTCAAAGCGATTGAAGCTGAAACCAATCACGACGTTAAGGCGCTGGAATATTGGCTGAAAGATAAACTCAGCGCTTTTCCCGACGCGCTTGCTGCGTGCGAATTCATCCATTTTTCTTGCACATCGGAAGACATCAATAACTTGGCCTATGGGTTGATGCTGCGCGATGCGCGCGATAGCGTGATGTTGCCCGCGCTTCAGGTAATCATTGCGCGGCTACGTGATCTTGCCCATCGCCACGCGGAGCTCGCAATGCTTTCGCGCACCCACGGTCAAGCAGCCACGCCGACAACGCTTGGCAAAGAGATGGCGAATGTCGTATACCGACTCGAACGGGCAACGAAAAACATCGCTGCCGTCCAACTGACGGGAAAGATCAATGGCGCAGTCGGAAATTACAACGCGCATCTCGCCGCATATCCCGCATTCGATTGGGAAACTTTCGCGCGCAAGTTTGTCGAAAAATTGGGATTGGAATTTAATCCTTACACGATTCAGATCGAGCCGCACGACTCCATTGCCGAATTGTTTGACGCTTACGCACGACTGAACACGATCTTAATTGACCTGAATCGCGACATTTGGGGTTATGTGTCGCTCGGCTATTTCAAACAAAAAGTGAAGGCCGGCGAGGTCGGTTCGTCGACCATGCCGCACAAAATCAACCCGATCGATTTCGAAAATTCTGAGGGCAATTTAGGCTTGGCGAATGCGCTGTTACGACATATGAGCGAAAAGCTCCCGATCTCGCGCTGGCAGCGGGATTTAAGCGATTCGACCGTGCTGCGCAACGTCGGCATCGCGTGTGGCTATAGCTTATTGGCCTACGATTCTTGTCTCAAGGGCTTAGGCAAATTGGAAGCAAACCCGCAGCGATTAGCAGAAGATTTGGACGCCAATTGGGAAGTGCTCGCCGAGCCGATTCAGACCGTGATGCGCCGTTTTGGTGTGGCGAATCCTTACGAGCAGCTCAAGGAGTTAACGCGCGGTAAAGCGCGCATTACCCGCGAAGAGTTGCGCGCCTTTATTGAGAAACTGAATATTCCGGTGGATGCGAAGAAAGGCTTGCTTGAATTGACGCCGGGGAATTATTTGGGTAAAGCGGTCGAACTAGCGAAGCGGATTTAGCACGACTCTCTCATCTCACCCGCAGATGTCATCCCCGCGAAAGCGGGGATCCATTTGGCTTTAGCAATTCAACATGTATTCCCGCTTTCGCGGGAATGACACCTAATACAACTGGCGGGAATTAATCCTTAATCGCCTCAACCGGCACCGACAGCTTCACTTCGTCGCCGATTGCGGGAATGCCGTATTTCATGCCGAAATCCGAGCGCTTGATCGTCGTGCTCGCATCGATGCCGCAGACGATTTTCTTCAGCATCGGATGCTCGCCGCAACGAAAACCGGACAATGCCAGCGTTACCGGCTTGGTCACGCCGAGCAGGGTCAAGTCGCCGGCCGCGCCGACGACTTTGTCACCGTCGAAATTGACCTTGGTCGATTTGAACGTGATGGTGGGATGCTTAGCCGCATCGAAAAAATCCGGGCTCTTCATATGTTCATCCCACTTGTCGATACCCATATCGATGGAACCGCTGTCAATCGTGAGCTCGACGCTACCGGATTTTGCCGCCGTGTCCAACATGATTTTGCCGGCGGATTTATTAAAGCGGCCGCGTTGCGTCGAAAAACCGAGGTGGTTCACCTCGAAAAAAGGGAAAGTGTGACGGCTATCGATGGTGTATGAATCGGCCGCTTGTGCGGAAACGCTGGCGCCTAAAATCAAAGCTGAGACCAGATGAGTGGTTTTCATCAATAAAACTCCTTTTAAGTTAATGAGAGGGTGAGACCAACGCAATAGGCTATGGTGCCAAAATAAATGAATATTTTTTGCTGACATAATTATAAACGAACGAAAATGCGAATGGATTACAGGGTGACAAAAGCACGGCTTGAGTGATGGCACTAGAGCGCTTTCCCCCGAGTTTTAAAATAAGCAATAATACCCGGCAGCAACGAAATCAAAATGATTGCAACAATAACCAGCGTGAGGTTATTTTTGATGAATGGAATGTTGCCGAACAAATATCCGGCGTAAGTTAGACTCGCAACCCAAAGAACCGCCCCAACGGCGTTGAACATCGTAAAGCGCCAATTACCCATGCGGCCAATCCCCGCGACGAACGGCGCATAGGTGCGCAGAATCGGCAGGAAACGCGAAATTATGATGGTCTTGCCGCCGTGCTGCTCGAAAAATGCGTGGGTCTTTTCAAGATATTCGCGCTTTATGAAGCGCGATTCGCGGTCAATAAAATAGCGTTTTCCTAAATACTTCCCAATCTGGAAATTGACGTAATTGCCGAGGAACGCGGCAGCGATTAGTACGATCACCAGTTTGTTAACGTCCATCGCCCCAACTGCCGCCACTGCCCCGGCAACAAACAATAACGAATCGCCCGGGAGAAAGGGAGTCACGACGAGTCCCGTTTCGGCAAAAATGATGAGGAACAAAATCACGTATACCCAGCCGCCATAATTTTGCGCCAGGCTCGCCAGATGAACGTCCAGGTGCGCCAGAAATTGGTACGCAATGCTTAGATATTCCAACTTGCACCTACTTAAAATGGTATTTTTCTTAGACCGTAGCTTCCGTCGTCTTCTTAACTTCCGGTTTAACCAAATCTTCGCGCTTCACGCCGAGCCACATCACCAGCGGGCTTGCGACCAATACAGAAGAATAAATACCAAACAAAATGCCGATCGTCAGCGCCAGCGCAAAATAGTGCAGCGATTCGCCGCCGAACAGCAACATTGATGTCACCATTAACTGCGTACAACCGTGCGTGATGATGGTGCGCGACATGGTTCGCGTGATGGCGTTATCGATGATTTGCGGTGTGGTCATGCCGCGCAGCTTTTTGAAGTTTTCGCGAATCCGGTCGAACACGACCACCGATTCGTTGACCGAATACCCTAAAATCGCCAAGATCGCCGCCAGCACCGGCAGCGAAAATTCCCAGCGGAAGAACGCGAAGAAACCGAGAATGATGACAACGTCGTGCAAGTTCGCGATGATGCCCGCCAGTCCGAACTTCCATTCAAAACGAAACGCCAAATAAATAACGATGCCCAACGCAACGACGAATAATGCGAGTAGGCCATTCTCGACTAATTCTTTTCCGACTTGCGGGCCAACGAATTCGACGCGGCGCATTTGCACGCTCGGGTCACTTTTCTTTAGCTCCGTTAACACGGTTTCCGACAGTTGCGCCGAAGTGATGCCCTGTTTCAACGGCAGGCGAATTAAAACATCGCGGCTGGTCCCAAAATTCTGCACGCTCGGATCGTTGAAACCCAGTTTATGAATCGAATCGCGAACCTTATTTAAGTCGGCAGCCTGCCCGTAGCTGATTTCCATGACGGTACCGCCGGTGAAATCGACGCTGAAATTCAAGCCGCGGGTGAACAAGAAAAATACCGCCAACAAAAACGTAATCACCGAGATAATGTTGAATATCAGCGCATGGCGCATGAAGGGAATATCGCGGCGTATCTTAAAAAATTCCATTACTTGTTTGCCTAAAGTTGAATTCTAAAATCGCAGTTACGCGGGCTTGGTGTCGTAGGTGCCCGCTTCGCGCCAATTGGTATTGCCAATCGGAAGCTTCTCGATTTTTTTGCGGCTGCCGTAAATCCAATTGACGATGCTGCGCGATACCATCACCGCGCTGAATATCGAGGTCACGATACCGAGACACAACACCACGGCGAAACCGCGTACCGGGCCGGAACCGAAAATCAATAACGCCAAACCTGCAATTAACGTCGTAGCATTGGAGTCTAAAATCGTTCCCCAGGCTCGTTCATAACCCGCCGCAATAGACGCCTGTGGCGAGTTGCCATTGCGTATTTCTTCGCGTATGCGCTCGTTAATCAGCACGTTGGCGTCGATCGCCATACCGACCGTCAACGCGATACCGGCCATGCCGGGCAACGTCAGCGTTGCTTGCAACATCGACAAGATGCCGACCAATAGCAGGACGTTGATCGCCAGCGCTACAACGGAAATCGCACCGAACACGAGATAATAGAAAATCATAAACGCCGAAATCGCGATAAAGCCATACAGCGTTGAGTTAAAGCCTTTGGCGATATTTTCTTTACCCAAGCTCGGGCCGACCGTACGTTCCTCGATAATTTCCATCGGCGCCGCCAACGAACCGGCGCGCAGCAATAGTGAAACATCCTTCGCTTCTTCGGTATCGCGCATGCCGGTAATCTGCACGCGGCCACCGCCGATTTCCTCTTGAATCGTCGGCGCGGTAACGACTTCGGTTTTACCTTTTTCGATCAACAGAATCGCCATGCGTTTTTTTACATTGGCGCGAGTGACCTCTTTAAAAATATTGGCACCCGCGCTGTTCAGATTGACGTGAACTGCCGAGCGTCCGCTTTGGCTATCGAAGCCCGGCGAGGCATCAGTAATCGAATCGCCGGTGAGTTCAACTTGTTTTTTGATCAGAATCGGCTCGCCGCTGCGTTCGATGAACAGTTCGGAGCCAAACGGCACGTTGCCATTAGTCGCATCTTGCAAACTGTGTTCTTCATCGACCAACCGAATTTCCAACGTCGCGGTACGGCCAAGAATTTCTTTTGCTTTCGCGGTATCCTGCACGCCGGGCAATTGCACCACGACGCGATCCGCGCCCTGTTGCTGAATCACCGGCTCGGCAACGCCAAGCTCGTTGACGCGATTGCGCAACGTCAGAATGTTTTGCTGCAACGCCGCTTCTTCGATCGTCTTGGTCGCCTCGGGACGCAAGGTTCCAACGATGCGAGTATCTTCACCCGTGCCCTCTTCGGTCAGCACTAAGTCGGGAAAGTTCTTCGCAATCTCAGCCCTGCCCAATTCAAGCCCCGCCGCGTCGCGGAATTTCACGATCACTTTGCGGCCTTCGCGCGTGACGGATGAGTAACGGATTTCCTTTTTGCGCAACGCGCGGCGAATATCCGCCGCATCGCTTTCCGAGCGTTTGTCCAGCGCCGCTTTCATATCGACTTGCATCAAAAAATGCACGCCACCGCGCAAGTCCAGCCCTAAATACATCGGCAAGGCGCCGATGCTGGAAAGCCAGCGCGGCGAGCGCGTCACCAAGTTCAGCGCAACGGTGTATGAAGAATTTTCAGGATTGGGATTGACTGCTTTCGCGATAGCATCTTTGGCTTTGATTTGCGTATCCGCATCGGCAAAGCGGGCCTTGATACTAGTGCCCGCCATGGCGATACTCTTGGTCGGGATCGCTGCTTTTTTTAATGCCTCTTCAACCCGACTCATCAGCGCCGTATCCGCCTTCACGCCGGAGCGGGCGGACGAAATCTGCACCGCATAATCCTCGCCAAAAAAATTCGGCAACGTAAATAACAGTCCCAGCACAACCGCGGCGCCGATCAGCAAATACTTCCATAACGGATAACGATTCATCTAGTTCTCGATTAGTTTGCGCTTTTGACCGTGCCCTTAGGCAACAGCATACCGACGGCGGATTTTTGCACTTGCACGACGACGTTGTCGGCGATTTCCAAGCTGATATAGCTATCGCCGACTTTAGTGATTTTTCCGAGCATGCCTGCTGCGACGACTTCATCGCCTTTTTGCAAGCCGTCCATCATGGACTTTTGCTCTTTCTGCCGTTTCATTTGCGGACGTATCATCAAAAAATACAACAACACAAACATAAAAATAATGGGCAACATCCCCATTATTTCGCCGCCGAGCGGCCCGCCCGCGCTTTGCGCATACGCCATCGAAATCATCGTTAGTCCTACTTGCCGGTCAAAATAAAGTTTTGAATTTTAACACGAAGTGGCACGATTTCGGACAAACCTCGCCACTGTATCCGCCAGCGTTCCGGCTTCAATGGCTGTGCGCAATTCCACCATCAGCGTTTGGTAATAAAACAAATTGTGAATGGTGTTGAGACGCGCGCCGAGAATCTCGTTGACGCGCTGCAGATGATGCAAATAACCGCGCGTGAAGTTTTGGCAGGTATAGCAGCCGCAGGTTTCATCAAGCGGCGCCACATCGTCGCGATGTTTGGCGTTGCGAATTTTCACGTCCCCATAGCGCGTAAACAGCCAGCCGTTGCGCGCATTGCGCGTCGGCAGCACGCAATCAAACATATCGATGCCTTGGAGAACCGCATGGATAATGTCTTCCGGCGTGCCCACGCCCATTAAGTAGCGCGGTTTTCCGCGCGGCAATTGCGGCGCGGTGTGAGCCAGGATGCGCGTCATGTCTGCTTTCGGCTCACCGACCGACAAGCCGCCGATGGCGTAACCATCAAAGCCGATGTCCTGCAAGCCTCGCGCCGATTCACTGCGCGGCGATTCGTACATGCCGCCTTGCACGATGCCGAACAACGCATTTTTGTTCCCTTCGTGCGCGCGCTTGCTGCGCTCCGCCCAGCGCAACGAAAGACGCATCGAATCCGCCGCCGCGTTTTCTTCGGCGGGATACGGCGTGCATTCGTCGAAAATCATCACGATGTCGGCATTCAGCACGCGCTGAATGCGCATCGATTCTTCCGGAGTCAGCATCAATTTATCGCCGTTCACCGGCGACTGAAAACGCACGCCCTCCTCGGAAATTTTGCGCAGCGCGCCGAGGCTCCACACCTGAAATCCGCCCGAGTCGGTCAGGATCGGTTTGTCCCACGCCATGAAACGATGCAAACCACCGTGTTTCTCGATCACCTCGACTCCCGGCCGCAACCACAGGTGAAACGTGTTGCCGAGCACGATTTGCGCGCCGATTTCGTTCAGTTCCAACGGGCTCATCGCCTTCACCGTGCCGTAGGTGCCGACCGGCATGAACACCGGCGTTTCGACCGAGCCGTGGGTCAGCGTGAGACGACCGCACCGCGCCGCGCCGTCGTTTGCGAGTAACTCGAATTTCATGGCGCGGATGCTAACACAAGCATTTGATATTACGGTTCCCGCCCTGTCATTGCGAGCGCAGCGAAGCAATCTCGTACTTCGGGATTTAAGATGCGCAGCCGAGATCGCCATGTCGCCTTACCGGCTCCTCGCGATGACAATTTTGATATTTTGCCGTACCCGGCTGCGAGGCAATCTCCGTGCGGCTCTCCGGGCATGCCACGCCAGAAGGTAGTACCTGTGCGCCTCCTGGCGCTGCTATTAATAACACCACCATGTCATTCCCGCGAAAGCGGGAATCCATTTGGCCTTTGCTATTTCGAGTTCAACATGGATTCCCGTTTTCACGGGAATGACAAAATAAGTACCCGGAAATTACTCGACCCGATCAATCAACATCGCATCGCCGTAACTGAAAAACCGGTAGCGATCTTTAATTGCAAACGCATACGCGCGGCGAATATTTTCAATACCGCCGAACGCCGACACCAGCATCAACAACGTCGATTTCGGCAGATGAAAATTCGTAATCAAGCGCTCAACGATATTAAAATGAAAGCCCGGCAAAATAAAAATGTTCGTTTCGCCATAGCCGCTTTGCAGCGATCCGTTCACCGCCGCGCCCTCCAGCGCACGCAAGGTCGTCGTGCCCACCGCGGTGATTCGCGAACCATTCGCTTGGGCATTCTCGATCGCCGCAACGGTTTCACTCGGCACCCCGTACCACTCACTGTGCATCACGTGATCGGCCAGATTTTCTACGCGCACCGGCTGAAACGTGCCCGCGCCGACGTGTAGCGTGACATAGGCTATCGCGACGCCGATCGCACGCAAATTTTCCAGCAGCGCTTCATCGAAATGCAATCCTGCGGTCGGTGCGGCAACGGCGCCGGGCTCTTTCGCGAAGACCGTTTGGTAGCGCCGTTCGTCAATCGCGTCCGGTTCGTGGCTGATATAAGGCGGCAACGGCACGGCGCCGAATCGTTCCAGTAAATCCAACACGCGGTCGTTCGAGTCGAAACGCAGATGAAACAGCTCGCCTTGCCGCTCCAACATCGTCACGCGCAACTCGCCCGCCAGCAGCAATTCGCTACCCGGCCTCGGCGTTTTACTGGCGCGCACATGAGCGAGAACGTGATGCGCATCCAACACGCGTTCGACCAACACTTCAACCGCGCCGCCGCTGACTTTGCGGCCGATCAGCCGCGCTTTGATTACGCGCGTGTTGTTGAACACCAGTACATCGCCGGCGCGAAAAAAACTGGTCAGGTTCGAAAAACCGCCTTGGCTTAATGCCCCACTGCGACCGTCCAGATGCAGCAAACGGCTTGAGGCCCGCTCTGGGAGCGGATGTTGGGCAATCAACTCGGGCGGCAAATGGTAGTCGAAATCTAAAGTTCGCATGCTTGAAATCATAGCATTCAGCGCGCCGCGACAATTGACCGAAGTTGCCGTGCAAGTCCATTTCACGGATAATGCGCAGCGTAGCCGGGATGGCGGAATTGGTAGACGCACGGGACTCAAAATCCCGCGGTGGTGACACCATGGGGGTTCGATTCCCCCTCCCGGCACCACCAGCGAAGCGAATGCCGGGCGCTACGCAGCGGGATTTCAGCGAGGCTTGCCGAGCTAAAATCCAACAGACCAAGGGGGTTCGATTCCGCTCCCGGCACCAATCAATGTTTGAACTCATTACGCCGAGTTGTGTCCTATTGACGCTTTCCCCAGCATCGGTGGTTAACCGATCGCAATAGGAACCCCGTGGAAAAACAAGACCTCTCCAAACTTCGAATCGACCGAAAACCTGCATCGCTCGGCGTCAAACGTAAACGCTGGACGCGTCCGTTAATCTACGCCCTCGTGATCGGCGCCATTGCGCTCGGCGGGTTGTTGTTTTACCAAAAATCGCGCAGCGTAATCGCAGTGGAAGTCACCAACGTTGTAAGCGCTTATCCGTCGCAAGGATTCACCGCGCTAAACGCGACCGGCTATGTCGTCGCGCAGCGCAAAGCCGCCGTCGCATCAAAAGCGACCGGCCGGCTCGAATGGCTCGGCGTCGCGGAAGGCAGCCGCGTGAAAACGAATGAAATCATCGCGCGCTTGGAGAGCAACGACGTCAACGCCAGCCAAGAGCAAGCCGCCGCCGGCGTCAACGTAGCGCGCGCGAACTTGGAGCAAGGCATGGCGGAGCTGCGCGACGCGAATGCCGCGTTGAAACGCTCGCGCGAACTGATCGAGAAAAAATATATTTCCGCATCGGCGCACGATGCCGTCGTCGCGCGCGCAGCGAAAGCGAAAGCGTCGATCGCCAGCTTGAAAGCGTCGATCGTCGCGGCACAAGCAAATCTCAACGTCGCCAAAGTCGGCGTCGATCAGACCGTGATTCGCGCGCCGTTCGATGGCGTGGTGTTAACTAAATCCGCCAACATCGGCGACATCGTCACCCCGTTTTCCTCCGCAGTGGACAGCAAAGGCGCGGTCGTCACGATGGCCGATATGTCGACGCTCGAAGTAGAAGCGGATGTCGCGGAATCCAGCCTGGCGAAAATTCGCGTCGGCATGCCGTGCGAAATCCAACTCGATGCGATTCCCGATGGGCGTTTCGTCGGCAGCATCGATCGTACCGTGCCGACGGTGGATCGCGCGAAGGCAACGCTATTAGTCAAAGTGAAGTTCAAGGAACTCGACCCACGCATCTTGCCGGACATGAGCGCTAAGGTCGCGTTTCTGGAAAAAGAACTCAGCGCTGAGGAGAAAAAACCAGTCACGGCCGTGAACCCCAGTGCGATCGTTACACGCGACGGTAAGCCGGTGGTATTCGTCATTAAGAACGATAAGGTCGAACAGCAATCAGTTCAACGCGGCGCAGCGCTCGGCGATCTCGTCGCGATCAGCGGCGTCGCCGCGCAAACTAAAGTCGTGCTGAAACCGACCGATGCGATGAAAAACGGAAGCCAAATAAAACTCGCGGCGAAGTAGGCGATGCTGGTCAGTCTGCAACACATCGTCAAATCCTATCGGCGCGGCGATCAAATCGTGCCGGTGTTGAGCGATATTCATTTCGATATTCACGAGGGCGAATTTCTCGCGCTGATGGGTCCGTCCGGCTCGGGCAAAAGTACGCTGCTGAATCTTATCGCCGGCATCGACAAACCCGACAGCGGCGAGATCGTCATCGGCGGCCTGGATATCACCCAGCTTTCCGAAGGCGAGCTTGCCGATTGGCGCGCGCAAAACATCGGATTCATTTTTCAGTTTTATAACCTGATGCCGGTTCTAACGGCTTTCGAAAATGTCGAGTTGCAGCTGTTGCTGACCAAGCTTTCTCGCTTTGAGCGGCGCGAGCGCGTCGATCTCGCGCTCAATATGGTGAACTTAAGCGATCGTGCCACGCACTATCCGTCGGAATTGTCCGGCGGCCAGCAGCAGCGCGTCGCCATCTCCCGCGCCATCATCACCGACCCGCTGATTCTGGTGGCCGACGAACCGACCGGCGATCTGGATCGAGTCTCCGCCGAAGAAATTTTGAAGTTGTTGCAGCGCCTGAATCGCGAAATCAACAAGACCATCATCATGGTCACCCACGATCGCCGCGCCGCGGAAAGCGCGCAAGCGATTTTGCACTTGGAAAAAGGCGAGTTGCTGGAGAAGGAAACGTTGAAGGTTACGTCGTGAAAGTTGTTCGGGTTGCCGTGCCAGGAGGCAGCACTGGAGCGGCTTCCAGCCATGGCATCGCCACGAGCAAGTATCTGTGCGGCTCCTGGCACTATCCGACGGGACAGCCCCTCCCCTTTCAAGGGGGAGGTTGGGAGGGGGATGGGTCTCGCAATGGGCGCCGGAACCCATCCCCACCTTAATCCTCCCCTTGAAGGGGAGGAAACCTTGCGATGCATTTAATTAAACTCATCTTCCGCAACATCTTTCGCCACAAGCTGCGGACCGGCCTGACGGTGCTGGGCATCGTTGTCGCCATCGTCGCATTCGGTTTACTGTCCACCGTGGTCGATGCGTGGTACGCCGGCGCGGATGCTTCTTCCGACGCGCGATTGATCACGCGCAACGCGATCTCATTGATCTTTCCGCTGCCGATCAACTATCGCGAAAAAATTCGTCAAGTTTCCGGGGTCAAAACCGTTTCGTACGGCAATTGGTTCGGCGGTATTTACAAAGAGCCGAAAAACTTTTTCCCAAAATTCGCGATCGATCCCGCCACTTATTTTCAGCTCTATCCTGAGTTTGTCATTTCCGATGCGGAGCGCGCTGCGTTCGCGCGCGATCGAAAAGGCGTGATCGTCGGACGCAAAACCGCCGAGCGCTACGGCTTTAAAATCGGCGATTCGATTCCGATTATCGGCGACATCTATCCGGGCAATTGGCAGTTCGTCGTGCGTGGCATTTACCAAGGCCGCGACGCGAAAGTCGATACCAGCCAATTGTTTTTTCAGTGGGACTATTTGAATGAGTCGCTGAAGGTGAAATTTCCGCGCCGCGCGAATCAAACGGGCATTTACTTCATCGAAATCGACGATCCGAAAATGGCGGCGACGGTCAGCCGCGACATCGATAAAGTTTTTAAAAACTCGTTGGCGGAAACGCTGACGGAAACCGAAAAAGCGTTTCAACTTGGCTTCATCGCGCAAACCGAGGCAATCGTGATCGCGATTCGCATTGTGTCGTACGTCGTGATCTTGATCATCCTCGCGGTGATGGCGAATACCATGGCGATGACGGCGCGGGAACGTCTGTCGGAATACGCGACGTTGAAGGCGCTCGGTTTCGGCCCGGCGTTTCTTGCTTCGCTGATTTTTGGTGAATCGCTGATGATCTGCGCCATCGGCGCCGTTCTCGGCATCTTGTTTACGTTTCCGCTTTCTAATTGGTTTGGCGACGCAATGGGAACCTTGCTGCCGGTGTTCGAAGTATCGCGCGAAACCTTAGGCCTACAAGTCATTTGCGCGATCGTGGTCGGCCTGATTTCGGCGCTAGTGCCGGCGCATCGCGCCACATCGGTCAAAATTGTCGACGGCTTGCGCAGCATCGGATGAGAATCCCGCTGTCCTATAGTTTTCGCAATTTGTGGACGCGGCGCTTGACGACATTTCTCACCGCCGGCGGGCTCGCGCTGGTGGTGTTCGTTTACGCTGCCGTGTTGATGCTCGACGAAGGTTTACGAACAACCTTGGTGCAAACCGGTTCTGACGATAATGTCGTCGTGACGCGAAAATCCGCCGGCACGGAAGTGCAGAGCGGTGTCGAACGCAGCCAAGCGGCCATCGTCGAGACGCAACCGGAAATCATGATTGAAAACGGCGCGCCACAAATCTCGAAAGAAACGGTCGTCATCATCGGCCTCGCCAAAGCCTCGACCAATGTCTTGACCAACGTGCAACTGCGGGGCGTCAGCCAAGCGGGAATTCGCTTGCGGCCACAAGTGAAAATCAGCAAAGGCCGTTGGTTTAAGCCGGGCTCAGCGGAGATTGTCGTCGGCATCAGAATCGCCGAGCGCTTTCCCGACGCCGATTTGGGCGGCTCGCTACGATTCGGTCAGCGCGACTGGACCGTTGTCGGCTTGATCGATTCCGGCAAAAGCGGTTTCGATTCCGAAGTGTGGGGCGATGTCGATCAACTCATGCAAGCGTTTCGCCGTAGCGTTTATTCGTCGGTGATTTTTAAACTCAACGACGCAGCAACGTTCGATCGCGTCAAGCAGCGCTTGGAAAACGATCAGCGCTTAACGCTCGAAGCCAAACGCGAGCGCG
>JANOGO010000255.1:0-4768 GCA_031406045.1 Pseudomonadota bacterium | reverse complement strand
GCATCCTGTAATTCATACGTGATTTCATCATTTAATGCATTGTAAACATCGGGCCTATTTAAGGTGATGGTGGCAATGCCTTCCGCTACTGAGTATTTTAAACCGATGGGAAGATCCGCCAGACTGATTTGTTGATCTTTTTTCATGGCCGTAGCTACAGAAGACACACCAGCGCGGGGCTGACTGTGCATCATGTCAATCAGCGTCGCGGGCTGGGGGCTAACTAAAATAGACATCAGATAATACCGTCATCGTCGCAGAAAAGGCCCGAGTCAATGATAATTGTAACAGTAATGCGAATAATTCTTATTTGAGTATATCTTAAGATGTGTGGCGTCTCAAATTATTTCAAGCCCCGTCATCAGACCATCGGCACAAGCGGCGCACGACTTGCGTTGCAAGCCAAAAAAGCTAAGCTTATAAAAACAACCGAACACAATAACAATAAAAGGATAACCGCTCTTGAAAGCAGACCTCGACCATTTGAAACGCCTTGAAGAAGACTGCGTTTCAATCCAAAAATCTCTCACCATTATTCAATCGGCGCAACGAATTTTGTCGCTTTATACCGCCGATGAGCGCAAGAAATTATTTCGCGAATACGACGCGCTGAAACACAATGTTCGTAGCAGCGAAGAAAGCATCAATCACGCCTTCGACGCGTTGCTGATCTTCCGCCAAGATCATTCGGACTTAGCGACCATCGGCGACGTCCTCGAACAACTCGAATCGGTTGATTTAGATAAGCTTAAGTTGCGTATGTAACAACTGTTAAGATGATGGCCATTCGAATCGAAAGATCAATCAATGGCCACCGCTCAAATTCCCGTCACCATCCTCACTGGTTTTCTCGGCAGCGGCAAAACCACGCTGCTTAACCGCATCCTGCAAGAACATCACGGTCAGCGCATCGCCGTGATCGAAAACGAATTCGGCGAAGCCGGCATCGACAACGAAATCCTGCTGCAAGATCGCGATGAGCAAATCATTGAGATGAATAACGGCTGCATTTGCTGCACCGTGCGCGGCGATCTGGTGCGCATCCTCGGCGACTTGGCGGATAAACGCAACCGCGGTGAACTCAAGTTCGATCGCGTGGTGATCGAAACCACCGGTCTCGCCGACCCGGCGCCGGTCGCCCAGACATTTTTCGTCGAAGATAAAGTCCACGAACATTATTTGCTCGATGCTGTGGTCACCTTAGTCGACGCTAAACACGCGCCGATGCAACTCAAAGAACATCACGAAGCGCAAGAGCAAGTCGGCTTCGCCGATCGGATTTTGATTTCGAAAAGTGATCTAGTAAGTGAAAGTGAAACCACTGCGCTGACGGAGCGCTTGCGCAGCTTGAATCCACGTGCGCCGATCAAACACGTTCATTTCGGTAAGACCGATATCGCCGATATTCTCGATGTGCGCGGTTTTAACCTCGACGACATTCTCGCCATCGAACCGGATTTTCTCGAAGAAAATCACCACGAGCACGACGATGAAATTTCCTCTTTCGTGTTTCGCGATAAACGGCCGTTCATCATGGATAAGCTCGATACGTTTCTCGGCGGCATCGTTGAAATTTATGGCACCGACATGCTGCGCTACAAAGGTGTGTTGAACGTGCAGGGCAACGACAAGCGCGTCGTGTTCCAAGGCGTGCATATGCTGATGGCGAGCGATCTTGGCAAGCTGTGGGACAATGCCGAGCGTGAAAGCGTGCTGGTTTTTATTGGACGCAATTTGCCGAAGGAAGTGTTCGAGGCCGGGCTTACTACTTGCTTAGCTAAATAGTCCCCGCGTCATTTTCAATGAGCGCCGCTCCCCTCACCCTAGCCCTCTCCCCGAAGGGGCGAGGGAATTACCCCCTCTCCCGCGCTAGTGGGAGGGTTGGGGCGGGGTGGCCTTGGGCCATGAGGGCGGAGCGTCGTTAGAACGTATCCGTGATCGAACTCAAAAACATTCGCCACCGCTACGGTGATCGCGTAGCGCTAGACTTGCCCAGTTTCGAACTCGGCGCCGGCGAAGAATGCCTCATCCTCGGTTCATCCGGTAGCGGCAAAACCACATTGCTGCACATTCTCGCCGGCATCCTCAAGCCCAGCGAAGGCGAAGTGAAAATCGGCGAGACAAATATGAACGAAATGAACGGCGCTGCGCTCGATCGCTTTCGCGGGCAAAACATCGGCATCGTTTTGCAAAAGCTCCATCTCATCGCGCCGATTTCCGTGCTGCAAAATTTAATGCTCGCGCAAACGTTATCGGGCCGACCGTCGGATGAAGTTGCGGCGATGAAGCTGTTGGAAAGTCTTGGCATCGCTTCATTCAGCAAATCCAAACCGACGCAGTTGTCCCACGGCCAAGCACAACGTCTCGCAATTGCGCGCGCAGTGATCAATCAGCCAAAGCTCTTGATCGCCGACGAGCCCACATCGAATTTGGATGATAGGCATGCCGAAGAGGCGCTCCAGGTCTTGCGCTCCCAGGCCCATGCCTGCGGAGCCGCGCTAGTATTGGCTACGCACGATGCCCGCGTCAAGACGCACATAGAACGGCGCTTGGAGCTGACCTTTCCATGAACCGACCTTCAAAGGTAGGGTGGATCAAGCGCAGCGGATCCACCATGGGCGAAAAAAATCGGCGAACGATGTTCGCCACGGTGGATCCGCTTTGCTTGATCCACCCTACGAGACTTGGCGCGCGATGAAACTTCTTCAACTCGCCTCCGCCTACCTGCGCCACCGGCCGCTCAACACGTTCCTCAACGTAATTTTGCTCGCGCTTGGTGTTGCGATGATCGTCGTGCTCTTGCTCTTTTCCGCGCAAGTGGAAGATCGCCTCACGCGCGATTCGCGCGGCATTGATATGGTGGTCGGCGCCAAGGGCAGTCCGTTGCAATTGATTCTCTCGAGCATTTATCAAATCGATATGCCGACCGGAAATATCTTGTTGGTCGATGCAAAAAAACTAATCGGTCATCCGATGATCAAAACCATTGTACCGCTCGCGTTGGGTGATGCATTTCGCGGCTTTCGCATTGTCGGCACTGAACACGGCTATCTCAAACTGTACGATGCGAAAATCGCGCAAGGCGAATTGTGGGCGAAGCCGCTCGATGCAACGCTCGGTGCCGCCGTCGCGAAAAAAACCGAGCTCAAGCTTGGCGACACTTTCACCGGTTCCCACGGCCTTGGCGCCGGTGGCGGCGAGCACGAAGCTGCGCCATTCAAAGTCGTCGGCATTCTCGCCGCGACCGGCAGCGTTGCGGATCGTTTAGTGCTGACGGGCATCGACAGCGTGTGGAAAATGCACGAACACCACGCCGAAAAACACGAAACCGAATCGGACGACGGCAGAGAAGTCACCTCTTTGTTGATTCAATATCGCACGCCATTGGCCGGCGCGTCGCTGCCGCGCGAAATCAACAGCCAGAGCGCGATGCAAGCGGCGTCCCCCGCATTCGAAACGGCGCGGCTGCTATCGCTCGTCGGCTTCGGCGTCGATACGTTGCGCGCTTTCGGAATCGTATTGATGGCCAGCGCCTTGCTCTCGATGTTCATCGCGCTGACCAACACGCTCGACGAGCGCCGTTACGACCTCGCCATCATGCGCACACTCGGCGCCGGGAACGGATGGCTATTCGCGCTGGTCTTACTGCAAGGCGTGTTGCTGGCGACCCTCGGCGCGTTAATCGGCATCGCGCTCGGTCATCTGGCTGCACAAGGGCTCGGAATGTGGTTCAATATTACGCAGCAAATGGCGTTCACCGGATTAACTTGGGTGAAAGAAGAATTTTGGTTGATCGCGGTGGCGATCGGCGTCGGCATCATCGCGGCGATATTGCCGGCGCTGCGCGCCTACCGCACCGACATTGCAAGCACGTTAGCGAAAGAATGAGGAGAGAAAATGTGTAAATTTATTTTGCTGGTTTCGGCTTTAGTAATCGGCGGCGCGAGCCAGGCCGAAGACAAATACAAACCCGCCGGCGACAGCAAGCCAGCCGCCGCCGCGCCGAGCACCACGCCCCATGCGATGAATCCGGACCAAGCGGGCATGGCGCAATCGCTGTTACCGAAAATCCCCGGCCTCACGTCTTGGGAAATTTTGCAACAAGCAGAAATGATGAATTTGAATTCCAGCGGCCCGCGCGTAAGCCACGTCGGCGAACCGGGCAAGGGTGGCGTGTTTGGCGTGACGCCCGACGACGGTATACCGGCAAAATTCGAAGTCGTGTTCAGCCCGGAAGTCAAAAAGTTGAATAACAAAATGATCAAAGTCGCAGGATTTATGATGCCGATCGAGCAGCGCGAAACCCACAAGCGCTTTATGCTTTCCGCCGTACCGCCCGGCTGCCCGTTCTGTTTGCCCGGCGGGCCGAATTCCCTTATTGAAGTCTTCGTCAAGAAGCCGCTCAAATACACAACCGACGCCATCGTGTTGAACGGCACGATGAATTTGCTCAAAGATGACCCTAGCGGATTTTATTATCGGATGATAGAGGCGGCGGAGGCTCGTTAGCGCTTTGCGCCGGGAGGCGCGTGGACCGAGAGTTGCTTTCGTACTGACTATCCAGAAGTAAAGTTGGCTCGCACGTAAATATCCCAATGTGTCATTCCCGCGTAGGTGGGAATCCATAGGGCTCCTGAAATTCCGACACAGTATGGATTCCCACCTACGCGGGAATGACACATTGGGATATTTACGTGCGAGCCAACTTTACTTCTGGATAGTCAGTACGAAAGCAACTCTCGGTCCACGCGCCTCCCGGCGCAAAGCG
>JANOGO010000030.1:0-3431 GCA_031406045.1 Pseudomonadota bacterium | reverse complement strand
CGTGGGGTGGCAGCTACAATCGGGCGACTTTCGACAGAATATTCTCGACCCAAGGCGTGCATGCGCTAAGTGCCGAGTTTGTGCCCGCCACGGGCAGCGGCTTAGCGCCGAGCACCGGAACGCTGAGCCTGACGGTGAATCCACCCACGCCGACCAGTACTTCGTTGACCGCCTCACCGAATCCAGTTCCATTTGGCTCGGTGACAACCCTAGAAGCGCGTGTGCCCCAGGCTTCCAACGGTACTGTGACATTCAAGGACGGCGCGACGGTACTTGGAACGGGCGTGATCACGTGGGGTGGCAGCTACAATCGGGCGACTTTCGACAGAATATTCTCGACCCAAGGCGTGCATGCGCTAAGTGCCGAGTTTGTGCCCGCCACGGGCAGCGGCTTAGCACCGAGTACCGGAGCGCTGAGTCTGACGGTAAGTCCGCCAACGCCGACTACCACAACGCTAACTGCCTCGACTAATCCGGCCCTGGCTGGTGCGTTGGTGACCTTAGAAGCCCGTGTGCCCCAAGCGTCCAACGGTAACGTAACATTCAAAGATGGTGCAACGGTGCTTGGAACGGGCGTTATCACGTGGGGTGGCAGCTACAATCGGGCGACTTTCGACAGAATATTCTCGACCCAAGGCGTGCATGCGCTAAGTGCCGAGTTTGTACCCGCCACGGGCAGCGGCTTAGCGCCGAGCACCGGAACACTAAGCCTAACGGTGAATTAAACAAGAAGCGAGCAAAAAATGGATTTAGTCACGACGAACGCATTGAAGTCAGGTTTCACTAAGAGCCTCTTACTTGTCGCCTTTACTTTCCAAGTATCGATGACTTATGCTGTGGAGACGATCACTTACTTCCACAATGACATATCGGGCTCTCCGGTCGCGGCAACTAACACCGCGGGTACGCGTCTCTGGAAAGAAAACTACCGCCCCTACGGCGATCGTCTCAAGAAGCAAGACGATGGCAGCAACAAGCTTTGGTTCAGCGGGAAATCGTTCGACGAGACCACCGGCTTAAGTTACTTCGGCGCCCGTTATTACGATCCGAAGGTGGGTCGCTTCATGGGCATCGATCCGCAAGGCTTTGTCGAATCAAGCCTGCATAGCTCGAATCGTTACGCCTACGCGAACAATAATCCATATAAGTTTGTTGATCCGAATGGCGAAAGCCCCGTGCTGATTGTGATGGGTATTGGCGCGCTTGTCGGCGGCGGCGTGAATGCCGCAATGCAATACTACGCTACCGGCGACGTACAATGGGGAGGTATCGGGGGCGTTTTCGATGCTGCAGGCGATGGGGCGTTGTTGGGAATGGCAGGAGCGCGTGGCGCGGCGCCAAAGCCTGCTCCCGCGACCGTTGACGCAGCCACGGCTGCAGTAACAAAAATTCCGAATCCTTACGGGAAAGCTGGTGGTCCCGCACATCAAGAGAAAATATCGGAGGTTGTTGCGGGTGTCGAATCTCGAGGGTTAACTGCGCAAACGGGACGACGGATCCAGACCCCTAACGGAAGCAAACGTTTTCGCGAGCCTGACGTAGTTGGCATTGATCAGTCTGGTAAAATCCGGGAGATACATCAAGTTGGGAAAGTAAACAAGAATGGCTTGCCCGTCTCGAGGGAAGTTAAGGCCGCAAGCGATATTAAAGACGCTACAGGATTAGCAACCAGATATCATCCATACAATAAATCAACCAATTGACCCATAAAATATACTTCTATCTAACGCCAAAGGATCTAAATCAGATCGAGGCGATTATGCGCGACAGAACCGAGTTTTGCATCATTGAAGATCGCTCCAGTCGACCGGAGCCTCGTCTAGCTAGTAGCTTGCAGATTGCCGCGATGGGCAAAAGTTCGTTATTAACCTACATAGCTCGACCAACCGATAGGGATTCAATCCGCTTTCGTGAAATTCCTTCACGGAATGAATGGGCGGTAGAGGTGTTATTCTCGCCCGTCATCGAGCTGCAGGGGTGTTTCATGGACGAATCGATTTTGCGGATCGGCAGGATGTTTTATGAGGACGGATTTTATTCGCAGAACGATAGCTGGGTTAACAAGCATGATAATTTCCTTAAGTGGGCAAAGGATATTTTCAGTTTAACTAAGTCCGTGTTCAGATATGACAAATCTCACATGGCTTACATTGGACCGGATGCCGAGAAATGGGCTAGCGCTACAGGCCATCAATTAACCGCAAACTGAATAGAATGCGGATGTTATCGAAAGTGCCTTTTTTTCTGTGTGCATGTAATGAGAAACTAATAGATTCTGGGATTTGGAAACCAATCGATGGATGCTCAAATCGAATCAAGAATTTTTCTTATCGATTCTTATCGAAAGTCGGCAATGCGGGCCGAAGTGTAGGTTCGAGCCAATGCGGGTCAACGTCAACAAATGGCCGACACCGACCGTTGCCGAATAATCGTTTACACCACAAATCTTTGAGCACATGCGGCCGCGGTCTTGGGTGTTGCGTTAAGGTGTTGCGATAGCGAAAGCATTGGCAATGCGTTTTCGCAATCACGCGAAACCTGTGTAATTTCCGTCCTTGAGGCGTCCGCAAGTTCGTAACGCATGTCGCGAATTCAAAGTGAAATTGTCGGGCCTCGCTAGCAGCCGCTCTGGACCTGCTTTGCAGAGGTGGCATTGCCAGAAAGCAATCAGGGGGCGGCTCTACACGGTGTGCGATTCTGAAAAAGCGAAACGCAGCGCAGGGTAAAGTTTTTGGAATTTTTCGAAGCGTCGTTGAGTCGCGTCCGACAAATTTGCGTTTGGTTCGATCACATCAATGGTCGGCGGCGGCGCGCAGATCGTGCCGACATCGGCATCAGGATTGCTCGCTAACAAACCAAGCCGCGCCGCGCCGAGCGCTGCGCCCAAGTCACCGCCGCTATGTCGAATCAACGGTAAACCCAGCACACTCGCGAGCAAAGCGCTCCAGTATCGGCTCTTGCTTCCACCACCAACCACGGATGCAATATCCACGCGTGTCCCCGCGTGCTGCAACGCGCGGTAGCCGTCCAATAGCGCAAACGATACGCCCTCAATCACCGAGTAACCCAACGCCGCGCGGGTCGTGTTATGGCTTAGGCCAAACCACACGCCTTGGGCATTCGGATCGTTATGCGGTGTGCGTTCACCGGAAAGATACGGCATAAAAATCGGCGCATGTTCAAACTCGCGTTGATCCGCCGATTCTATTTCCTGCAGAAGCGCGGCTTCGTCGATTGAGTTCGTAACCTGTGTCACCCAACGCAAACAACTCGCCGCGGAAAGAATGACGGCCATTTGATGCCATTTCCCCGGCAGCGCATGGCAAAAGGTATGCACGCCCTGCTCCGGGTTCGGCCGGTAGCGATCATTCGCAACAAAAAATACGCCGGAGGTGCCGAGCGAGATGAATGCCTGGCCGTTTTCAATTGCA
>JANOGO010000206.1:0-3052 GCA_031406045.1 Pseudomonadota bacterium | reverse complement strand
TTTTGCACAAGAAAGCCGAGCTCAAAGGCACTGCGCTGGAAAATCTCAACTATCCGCTGCTCGAAACCCAAGACGAATGGGTGCTGCACGGCTTCAGCTACGCCAATTACCTCGCGGAACTCGGCGCCGAAGCGCAGAGTGCGATTTTCGGCAAATCGTCCATTGATCTCGCCATGCGCGATGCCTTCCGCAAGATGCGGCACTTCTTGATGACCACCCAAGGCCTGACGGAAGATGAAGCGGTTTCGTTGATGTCGATCGGTGTCGATTTCGGCGTGACGCAAGTAGTCGACGGCAATTGGGGCGTGCATGCATTGATTAAGAAGAGCCTATTCTCGGCGCGGGAAACGTAACGACCACGGGCAACTCTGCTTTTTACTTTCCATGAACCCGATTTGATCGACGCTTGTTTTAAGGACGGCTTGCCCCTCACCCCCACCCCTCTCCCCAAAGGGGCGAGGGGACTACTCTCCCTCTCTCGCTTCGCGGGGGAGGGTCGGGGCGGGGTCGCCTTGGGCTATGAGGGTCGACTTCGGTTTGAGACCTGTGCGGTTCATGGTACGTGAGCAGTATCGGCCGCGCCGATACAGGCAGTTCGCTACGCATCGCGGTCATGCAGGGGTGCGCGCTTGCATCATAAAAACTTCAATTGCGAAGTGCAAATGGAGTCTACGGAACAATCTCGTGTTATCCTAGAATTTCAATAACAGTCCTCCAATTCTCGGAGGATATTGGGACGAAATTCACCGTTCCCTATTTCACCAACCGCAAAAAAATTTAACTGGGCGACCTATTGGTTTCGCTGAAGTGTGCACGTCCGGAAGGCGCGCCCAGCTTGCCTTTTAGGCCATGCCATGCCAGGAGCAAGGCTGGGAGCGGCTTTCCAGGCATGTATCAAAAAATTTGCAATGCAATATTCATCGAAGCGGGAGATGTACCAGCATGGCTGAACGACCGAATTACATTTATCAAGGCGGCAATGTGATGATGCATTCGCCGCTGAATTTGACGAATTCCGAAATGTACGGTTTCTTCGTCAAAGGCGATTTGCAGAAATTGCAAGCGAGTGTCGACATGACATTGAACCAAGTGGCCGCAGGGCGCATGAATTTCAAAGTGCTCTCGCCGTTTGTGATGCTGACTTTCACCCGCGTCAATCACGCCAGCTCGGCCAATCCGATCGACAACGCTAAAGGCTGGGGCGAAGAAACCGACATCGTTACGTGGATCATGGTCGGCCAAATGGAACAGCAAAATGGCAAGCCGGTGCTGAAGGAAATTTTTTCGTACCCATTCCATATTTGGGTCAACGATTGCATGGCGCTGATCAACGGCCGCGAGCTTTACGGCTATCCGAAATACGAATGCCAATACACCATGCCAGCGAGCGGCGGCGATCCGGTCAGTTTTACGCTCGCGGCCAAAGGTTTCGAGCCGTTTGCGCCAACCACCGAACTGGCGTTGCATCCGCTGCTGGAAGTCACTGCGACGAACAAAAGCCGCCCGCACAGGCCGCTGAAAAATTTCCTGCATTTGATCGAAGAAGGTTTTGCGATCCTGAAGTCGGAACCGGATTTGCTCGATCTGGATGTCGCAGAGCTACCGAGTTTTCTGAAGCTAATGTTTAAGCCGCAAGTTCAGCAAATATTCTTGAAACAGTTTCCCGACAGCAGCGGCGTCAAAGCCGTTTATCAGGCGATTGTTGCGGCGCCGGCGCAAGTCGATGCCGTTCACAAGGTTGAGTTATTGGGTTACCAATATCAATGCAATCTGCATAAGTTCGATAGCTTTGCGTTGAACGATACGCTGGGTTTTTCACTCGGCATGCAAGATGCGATTTTGCCGTTCCACGTGAATTTCGATTTTAGCGTCCGCGAAGGCAAAGAGTTAGTCGACAACTCGCAAATTCAGCCGAAGAAAATCGCCATCCTCGGCGGCGGCGTCAGCGCAATGACGACGGCGTTTTGCCTCACCGAGCAACCGGGTTGGCAAAACAATTACGACATTACGATTTACCAAATGGGCTGGCGGCTCGGCGGCAAAGGCGCGAGCGGCCGTAACGCGCAATATGGCCAGCGCATCGAGGAGCACGGCCTGCATATTTGGTTTGGCTTTTATGAAAATGCCTTCGCGATTATGCAAAAAGCCTATGGCTCGCTCGATCGCCCGCCCGGTGCGCCGCTACGAACCTGGCAGGATGCTTTCAAGCCGCAACATTTCGTCGCGTTGACGGAATTCATCGAAAAGCAATGGAAAATTTGGCCGGTCGATACGCCGATCAAACCCGGCGTGCCGGGAACGTCCAGCGAGGAGCTGACGCTGTGGCAAATCGTTGTGACAGTTTACGAATGGATCAAGAAATTATTCGGCGAATTAACAGAACATCACCGCAATACCCGCGCGGCCAATTCGCCGCCGCCGGAACACGGCAGCCTGTTGCATAGCTTGGCAATGGGCGCGCGCGCGATAGTCTCCGATGTCGCCGCGGGCATCGGTGCGCTGGAAATGTTGGTCAAGCAGTTGCCTCATATGCTGGAGTCGCACCACGATGGCAAACATCCGGTGTTGCACGCGGCGCTAACGGGCATTAAGCAATGGCTGGAGAAAGAGATTGTCCACCAGCTCGACCAGGACGATAAGCTGCGACGGCTGTATATCATGGTCGATCTTGGCATCACCTCGATAATCGGCATGCTGGAAGACGGCGTGTTGAAGCACGGGTTCGATGTGATCAACGACATCGATTTTTACGATTGGTTAACCAAGCATGGCGCCGATCAAACCTACACCGTGCATTCAGCACCAGTGCGTGGGTTTTACGATTTGGTTTTTGCTTACGAAAACGGTGACTACTCCAAGCCGAACATCGAAGCGGGTACGATGTTGCGCGGCATGCTCAAAGTCGCGTTTGCCTACGAGGGCGGCATGATGTGGAAAATGCAGGCCGGTATGGGCGATACGGTATTTACGCCGCTCTACCAGGTGTTGAAACAACGCGGTGTGAAGTTCAAATTTTTCCATAAGGTGGACGAGTTGATTCCGAATGGCGATA
>JANOGO010000182.1:0-7131 GCA_031406045.1 Pseudomonadota bacterium | reverse complement strand
CGCCACGTCGCCCTTCGGGCTCCTCGCGATGACAAGATTGGGCGTTTGCTATCGCACTTGGTCGTACTAGGCCGCAGACCTTCAAGCGACTGTTCTCCAACAATATCCCGTTCATGGTCCATGAGCAGTATCGGCCGCGCCGATACAGGCAGCTCGCAATGACGATGATTGAGGCTTCGCTACGCTAAAATGCGCCATGCGCATTCTCTTGGTCAAAACCTCGTCGCTTGGGGACGTGATTCACAATCTTCCCATCGTCGCCGACATTAAAAATCACTTCGCCGATGCGCAAATCGATTGGGTTGTCGAAGAAAATTTTGCTGCGATTCTGCGGTTACATCCGAACGTCAATCGCGTGTTGCCCGTCGCGATGCGCCGCTGGCGAAAACATTTGGCGAGCGGCGCCACTTGGGAACAATGGCGCACCTTCAAACAAGCGCTTCAAGAATACCGATACGATTTTGTGATCGATACTCAAGGCTTGCTGAAAAGTTCAATGATCGTTCGCAGCGCGCGCGGCTTGCGCTGCGGTTACGATTGGGAAAGCGCGCGCGAGCCGCTGGCGAGTTTCGCTTATAAGCGCAAATTCAACGTCGCAAAAAACCTGCACGCTGTTGAGCGCAATCGTCAGCTTGCCGCAAAGGCACTCGGCTACGAGGCAAGCGCAGAGCCGAGTTACGGACTGCATGCCTCGAAAGCCGCCCCGGATAAGGCGCTCCAGGCACCCTATGTTGTTTTTCTGCATGCCACCAGCCGCGCCAATAAGGAATGGTCCGAAGAAAATTGGATCGCGCTCGGTAAATGGTTTGCCGAGCGGAATTTCGTCTGCGTTTTTCCAAGCGGAAATGCAGTCGAACACGATCGCGCAATTCGCTTAGCTCAAAGTATTCCAAACGCTCGCCCGCTGCCACCCGGCCCGCTCGACGAAATCGCCGCGCTTCTCGCCAACGCTGCCGCCGTGATCGGCGTCGACACCGGCCTCACCCATCTTGCGTGTGCATTTGGCAAACCCACCGTCGCGCTCTACTGCCATTCCGATCCCGGCCTCACCGGCGTTTACGGCAGCGCCCGCGCCATCAATCTCGGCAGCATCGGCGCGCCGCCCAGTGTTGACGCGGTTCTCCAAGGGTACGCACGAGTGCGCGCAGCGTGATCAATCGCCGCATTTACACAGCGCTGCTATACGGCCTGCTGCCATTTCTGCCGCTACGCCTCGCGTGGCGCGCGCGCAAACAACCGGAGTATTTGCAACACGTCGGCGAGCGTTTTGGTTTTTATTCCGAAAAATCGACTAAGCCGATTATCTGGCTGCACGCCGTCTCCGTCGGCGAAACGCGCGCTGCCGCGCCGCTGATTAAACTCTTTCAACAGCGCCTTCCCGATCACCAAATCTTGCTCACGCATATGACGCCAACGGGCCGCGCGACGTCGGCAGAAATGTGGGGCGATGGAATTCTGCGCTGCTATTTGCCGTACGATTTTCCGTTTGCGGTGAAAAAATTCTTGCGGCATTTCCAGCCGAAATTAGGCGTGTTGCTGGAAACGGAATTGTGGCCGAATCTGATTTCAATTTGCCACGAACAAAACATTCCGCTCGCATTAATCAACGCAAGATTATCACAACGCTCCGCGCGCGGATACGCGCGCTTTCCCGCGCTCACGAGCGATGCCTTGGAGAAGCTCACCCTGATTGCCGCGCAGACCGGTG
This sequence comes from Pseudomonadota bacterium, assembly GCA_031406045.1. GTDB lineage: Bacteria > Pseudomonadota > Gammaproteobacteria > Burkholderiales > JALYOK01 > JALYOK01. Next base: position 5,423 of record JANOGO010000182.1, on the reverse strand, counting down.
CCGATCAAGAACGGCTCCAGTACTTGTTCTCAGGCCAGGTCAGTTTGATGGGCAATCTCAAATTCGACAACGACGTTCCCGTCGCGCAAGTCGAATTGGGAAAAAAATTACGCGCGCAGTTCGGCGAAAATCGCGCCGTTTGGCTGGCGGCGAGCACCCGCGATGGTGAAGAAAAATTATTGCTCGATGCGATAAGAAAAATTCAAACGCCTGATGCTCTGGCAATCATCGTACCGCGCCATCCACAGCGCTTTAACGAGGTCGCCGAGTTACTGCACGCTAACAACATCGCATTTCAACGGCGCAGCGAAAACGCCGCAATTGCGCCGTCAACGCGTGTCGTGCTCGGCGATTCTATGGGGGAAATGTTTGCCTACTACGCCGCGAGCGACGTTGCGTTTATCGGCGGAAGTTTGTTGCCGCTAGGGGGACAAAACTTGATTGAAGCTTGCGCCGTCGGGAAGCCGGTATTGATTGGACCACACACGTTTAATTTTGCCGAGGCAACCGACCAGGCGATTCGCGCCGGCGCGGCGCGCTGCATTGCCGATGCCGCAGAACTTGCGAGCGAAATCGATCGGCTATTCGCCGTTCCCGCAGAGCGCGAAGCGATGTCTGAAGCGGGTCTCGCGTTTACTGCTGCGCACCAGGGAGCCGCACTGCAGGCTTACGCGCTGGTTTCTTCACTTTTGGCGCGGCCGGGGTCTTAATTTCGCCTTCGGTTTTCTTGTCGATCATCTCCCCGGCTTTTTCGATGATCGCTTTGCCGTCCTTGGCTCGCGATGGCGCCACATTGCTTGAGGTCGGTTCGCCAGGCTTACGCAACGTCCCGTTGACCTCGATCAAATCGTTGCGCGCCAACAGGCCCGCAGCAAACTTAAGCCGAAGCTGATTCAAAATCGTATTGTATTGCGCCGAATAAAGATCGCGCCGCGCGGTATAAAGTTGCTGCTGTGCGTTGAGCACATCGACGCCGGTGCGCACGCCGACTTCCTGGCCGAGCTTGGTCGATTCCAATTGGCTTTGCGTCGACACCACCGCTTGCTCTAACGCTTTGACTTGCGCGATGCCGCTGGTGACGCCGAGGTAAGCTTGGCGCGCATTCTGCGCCACTTGGCGACGCGCGTTTTCGGTATCGAAGCGCGCTTTTTCGCGCAGCGCGACGGATTCGCGCACTTTGGAATTGCGCAGCCCACCTTCCCAAATCGGATAATTAAGCTGCACGCCGACCGCCGCCGACTGCGTGTCTTGCCCAAACCCTTCTTTTTTTGACGAGGTATAGTTCTCACCGAGATTCGCGATCAGATCAACGGTGGGTTTGAAAGCCGCTTTGTTGCGTTCGATTTCTTTAATCGCAATCTCTTCCGCGGTTTTGAATACCACCACTTGCAAACTTTGTTTTTGCGCGACGTCGACCCATTGCGCCATATCGTTCGGCGTCGGCGCCGGTAGCGTGACGCGATCACGCAGCGGCGCAAGTTCATTGAGCGGTTTACCGATCAAAATTTCCAACGCGCGACGTTTCACTTCCAAATCGCTTTGATCCGCGATCTCCCGCGCCGTCGCCAAATCGAAACGGGCTTGCGCTTCGTGGGTATCGGTGATGGTTGCGGTGCCGACTTCGAAATTGCGTTTGGCTTGCGCGAGTTGTTCCGAAATCGCAATTTTTTGATTGCGCGAAACCGCGACGTTATCTTCCGCCAACAGCACATCGAAGTAGGCTTGCGCGGCGCGCACGATTAAATCCTGCTGCGCTTGCACCAATTGCGCTTCGATCTGCGTTAACTGCAATTGCGCCTGGTCGACGATGATGGCGTTTTCCGGCCGATACAGCGCTTGCGATAGTTCTAAGGTTAAATTCGCGCCGGCATAGTTATCCGATGCGGAAACGGCGTTTTCGCCACGAGGGTTGGAGCGCACATAATTGTAGGTGATGGGCAAACGCAAATTCACTTGCGGACGCAACGCCGAACGCGCTTGCGGTAATTTTTCCAGACCGGCGGCGTAGGTTGCCTTCGCGGCGGCATAAACTTGGTCTTGCTGCTCGGCCGCTTGGTAAACGTCGAGCAAATCGGCGGCGTTTGCCGAATAGGCGAATAGCAAGGCCAACGCAATCGGAGTGAGTTTTGTCATTAATTTATTCCAAAAAAGTGGCTGCGCTTAAAAGACAAACTGTGGGCGTTGCAAGGCATGTTTTAACGAGGGCACACACGTTTCGAACAGCTCATGGCGCTCAACGTCCCCTCGGGCGCCGCGGACAATCAACATTGCCTTCATAATAGGCTCTTCGCCGACGGTCGCAAATAAGCGTCCGCCCGCAGTGAGGCTTTCGATGAACGCGTCAGGTAACATCGGCGTCGATCCGGTCAGCACAATCACATCGAACGCTTGCTTCGATTTCCACCCTTGCGCACCATCGCCAACGGCGAGGCTAACGTTTTCAATGCCGTGGTTGCGCACATTTTTTTCGGCGAATGCCGATAATTCGGGGATCAGTTCGACGCTCGTCACATGCTGCGTCGATTTCGCCAGCAGCGCAGTCATATAACCGCAGCCGCTGCCGATTTCCAGCACCCGGTCCGATTTTTTTAGGCCAAGTTCTTGCACGATGCGCGCTTCCAACTTAGGCGGCAAGCTGAATTCGCCAAAACCGATCGGCGCCGCCATGTCGACAAACGCCAACGCACGGGCGCGCACCGGCAAAAATTCCTCGCGCTTGACCTCAAACAGCAAATCCAACACGTCTTGGTCGAGCACGTCCCAGGTGCGGATTTGCTGCTCAACCATGTTGAAACGCGCTTGCTCGAGATTCATGAATTCCAAATTGAAATGACTAGCGAACGATTATAACAAAAGGGGAAAATCGCTGATTTGTAGCGATGCGAGTTGTCGTGCGAGGGACTTCGTTAGATGAACCGACGCACAAAGATAGGATGGATCAAGGCGCGAAGCGTTGGATCCACCAAACGGTTAAAGTGGACGGGAAACGATATTCAGCCTGGTGGATCCGCTGCGCTTGATCCACCCTACAACAGCTAAGTCATTGCTTCGTCGCAAAGAATGCTCCTCGCAATGACATCGTGCCAGGAGCCGCGCCCGAATTAGCGCCTGGCTTGGCATGCCTGGGAAGGCGCATGGATGATGCCTTTCCAGACATGCCAAAATAAACTACGCGATCGCTAGATCCGCCGACTGAATGCGCTTCACGCCCGCTGCATCCATTTTCTTCCACGCCGCCGCGAGCGAGCCGCCGACGTCGATGTGGCGGCACGCATCTTCGATCACCGCGGTTTCAAAGCCGAGCTTGCGCGCATCGGTCGCAGACCACATCACGCAAAAATCTGTCGCCAAGCCGGCGAGAAATACGCGCTTAATGCCGCGTCCGCGTAAATAACCTTCCAACCCGGTGTGAGTTTTGCCGTCGAGATCGAGGAACGCGGAATAACCGTCGACGGTGGCGTTGTAACCTTTGCGGATCACCAATTGCGCATGGGGAATGTTGAGCTCCTTGTGGAGCGCGCCGTCGGCGGTGCCCTGAACACAATGATCCGGCCACATGACCTGGGTGCCGTAAACCATTTCCATCGACGTAAAGACTTCTTTTTTGTGCGTGCTGGCGAAGGAAATATGGCCGCTCGGATGCCAATCCTGCGTCATCACGACATTCTTAAAGCCGCCGGCGATCTTGTTCACCAAACCGACGATGTTATTGCCATCGGGAACCGGCAAGGTGCCGCCGGGCATGAAGCAATTTTGCACATCGATGATCAGGAACACGTCGGTGTCTTTGTTGATCGCTATTTTGTCGGCGGCAAGGCTGGGCAATCCCAAACCCGCGGCGGCCAGTCCACCCGCGGTCAGCAAAAAATCTCTACGACTTGTCATTGTTTTCTCCTCATGAATTTAAGGTTATGTAATCCAATTTCCTAACTTAGAAACTTCCCTCCCTTTCAAGGGGAGGGTCAGGGTGGGGATGGGTTTTCAGGCGTCTATTGGACCCATCCCCACCCCAGCCCTCCCCTTGAAGGGGAGGGAGACTTTTTTTGTGCCTAATGTGTCACTAGGATCGGAATCTCCACAGCCGGCGGCGTATTCCGGCTGCGTTGGCAGCGAATAATGCCGTCGATAATCACCATCCCTACGCCCGGAATGTCACCTAATGCTACGCTTTCCAATAGGTTCCGGCCAGCCGTGTGCTGGGCGCGATCCATCAACACAAAATCGGCGCTGCGGCCCACTTCGATCAAACCGCAATTCAAATTTCGCATACGCGCCGTGTTGCCGGTGGCAAAACAAAACGCAATCTCCGTCGGGATGTCGCCCAAGCTCGCCAACAACGCGACCATGCGCAAAATGCCGAGCGGCTGCACGCCGGACCCCGCCGGGCCGTCGGTACCTAAAATTACTCGCTCCAAACATTTGAGTTCCATCGCCGCGCGTGCGGCGGCGAGGCCGATTTTTTCGTTGCCGTTATGCACGATCTCGATGCCGCGTTTCGAGCGTTCGCACAATTCGCACACATGCTTTTCGGGCAACGCCGTGTGGCCGCCGTTGATGTGGCCGATGATGTCGGCGTCGGCCTCGAGTACTACATCTTTGTCGATCAAACCGGAGCCGGGAATTGACGGCCCGCCGGTGTGAATCGTGCTCTGAATGCCGTACTTGCGCGCCCACGCGACCATTTGCCGCGCCTCGGCGCCCGCCTTCACCGAACCTAAGCCCACTTCGCCGAGCAGCGTAACGCCGGCGTCAGCAAGCTCTTTGAAATCCGATTCCACCATGCCCTGCTCAATCACCGGCGCACCCGCCAACACCTTCACACCGCCAGGCTGAAAATTTTGGTACGCGCGCTGCGCCGTGATCGCGAGCGCCTTGACGCCGACGATATCCTTCGGCCGGCCCGGCAGATGCACTTCACCGGCGGAGATCATCGTCGTCACGCCGCCGTTCAACGTCGATTCGATCCAACCGATTTGATTTTGCCGCGGTGTCCAATCGCCGAATACCGGATGCACGTGGCTGTCGATTAATCCCGGCGCGAGCGTTGTGCCTTTCGCATCGATCAGCGTTGTCGCCGCAGTCGTATCGCAATCTTTTTCTTTACCGATCGCGGCAATTTTTCCGTCGATCGCGATGATCGTGTCAGCATCGAGAATCGGATTGGCGATGTCGCCTGATAACAGCAAGCCGATATTTTTTATGACGAGTTTGCCCTTCGGCGACGTGCTTGTCTCAATGGTCATGATTTATTCCAATACTCATAAACTTTACCTTTATTGTCATTGCGAGCTGCTTGTATCGGCGCTGCCGATACTGCTCACGGACCATGAACCGACCTTCAAAGGTAGGGTGGATCCGATTTGCTTGATCCACCCTACAACGCCAACGTTTACGCTGTTCATGGTCCATGAGAAGTATCGGCC
>JANOGO010000163.1:0-3790 GCA_031406045.1 Pseudomonadota bacterium | reverse complement strand
GGCGTCGCTTCGCATTGCAGCAAATCAGCGGCGCTTAACTGGCAGAGAATCTGAATGGTTTCATCTTGCGACGCCGCCTCTTCGCCAAGGGATTCGACTAAGCTATCCCAAATTTCTTGCACCGTTCGCGAACCGTCCATGCGGCCGACGAATTGGTAAGCGATTTGATTGACGCGATGATGGCGACCGGAGGTTTGGTCCTGCAACAAATACCAGAGTTGATCGCGATATTGTTGCCGGCTGACGCGCACATGGCTGCGCAGCCGCGGATGCAAATTAGCGACCCGATACCAATGGGAACTGAACAAAAATTCGGCCATATCAACCGAACCACGACCACGTGGTCATACGCACCCAGCCGACCAAGCGCTGCGTCCAGATGCGCAGTAACGAACGTTGATCGACGTCCAATTTCGCCACACCCATCAAGCCCGGCCGCAGGCGTTCGGAACGCTCGGCGAGTTTTGCTTCGACTTCGAAAAAGTGACGGCCCTCAACAGTATCGGCCACTGGCGTCACGCGCGTGACTTGAATCGCAATCGCGTCGCCCGGCAACGCGGTCAACGCCATATTGCCCTTTTGGCCCTTGGCGACGTCGGCCACATCGCGCTCGTCGACTTCGACGATCACGCGATATTCGTCTTGTGGCGCGAGGGTCATCAGCACTTCGCCGCGCTTCACCGGCGCGCTTAAGGATTGCGTCAGATCGCCTTTGATAATCACGCCGTCGAATGGCGCGCGAATCTGCGTGCGGCCGAGCTTTTCGTTGACCAGAGAAAGCTGCGCGTTCGCTTCGTCGATTTTAGCTTGCGCCATCACCAACTGAGCGCGATCTTGTTTCGCCAGCGCTTCGCCATAGGCATTTTCCGCTTGCGCGACTTCCGAGTGCCACTTGCGTTGCTCGAGTTTTAGATCTTCTTCGGCGAGCGTCGCCAGAATTTGGTCGCGCTTCACCCGATCGCCGGGGCGCACCGAAACTTGCTTCAAAAATCCATCGACCGGCGCCACCAGCGCGCGCTGCACCACGCCTTCCAGGCGCGCCGGCGCGGTCAAACGATAATCGGTCGGCACAAACGCCAAGGCCGCAAGCGCAGCAACTGCCGCACCCAGCACCAACCGCGCGACTAACTTATCGCCGCCGAACCAGCGGGCGGATCTCGTGCGGAAGTGATCGGCAATTTTTTTACGCAGCGGGAAATCGTTACGGCGTTTGAGTTCCAATACCGGGCCAACCAGCGCGGCGACGTTTTCGAACAGCGCGATGCGCTGCGCATCGATCGCACCGCTTTTGCCGTATTCGATGGTCAATGCGCCAAACACCTTTCCATCGCTCGCCAACGGCACGGTACAAATTTCTTGATTACCGTTGCGCGCCAGCGCCGTGTGGGCTTGCACGATGCGCGGACGCTCGCTCGCTCGCGGCGGATAAACCACGGTCGCGAATTGATCGGCGCACTCGTCCATGGCCGCAGCGATATCGCGCAGCAGCGCTTGGTTAGATTGGAAATCGGCGTTTTGCGAGAGCGCTTCGACGCGCGTATAGCCGGCGTGAATAAAACCGATGCCGACGCGGTCGCAGCTAAGCAAGGTAGCAAGACGGGTCGCCAGCGCGCTCGCCGCATCGGCAAAGCGCACGTGGCTTAACGCAACGCCCATCAACTCCAGCACCCGCGCATTGGCGCCGGATTGTGCCGGTTCGCGCCGCTCGAGCAACGAATCGAATAAGGCGATTCCTTTGAGCAAACTGCGCAACACCGCCGGGCCGTCGCTAAGGCTGTTCGGCTTGACCGTCACAGCGATCGCGCCCACCGTTTCGCCGCCGGAACGCAGCGGGTGCGACACGACCGTGAGCGGTAATTGATCTACATTCTTATCGACCGGTGTGGCGCCGAATAAAGGCTGGCGCTGTTCGAATGCGGTGCGTGCCGCCGAGGCTAAATTGGCATCGTTTGCCGCCGCTTGCGGCCAGGCAGCGGCTTGCGCCAGGCCGTTGGTTTTCGGCATGGCAAGCAAGACCAAGCCGCTGCCAATCCCAGGGATTGCGCTGCATTGCGTTTCCAACCAATTTTGCACCAAAGCCTGCGACATCGAATGTCCTCAAAATGACCTAAACCGCCAAAAAGCGCTATCCCGTCTCGTTTTTCCTTGGGTGCCCGGCACTCGACTCGACGCCGCTGGGCGGCACAAGTCGCCCAAACGTGACGATTAGCGTCACGCCGGACCCGGCAAGAACGTGGCTGAAGCCCGATTTTTGGGGCTTTTCGCCGATTTACGGCTTAAACATGAGAAACGAGAGGATTGCCTTCAGAGGAGGAGCAAATATCGTGCCGAACGGTGTTTTCCGGCCCTCAAGACCAACGACGAAGCGCTTACTTTCGCCCGCAACGGCATCGATGAAAGCCTTTATCCATGCGATTCTTCAGGCATGACCCGCCGGAAGCAAGGCGGGATGCGGTTCCTGGCCTGGTTAGCTGTTGAGTTTTTGCTTAAAGCGATTCGTCGCGCCGATTAATTGTGAGCGAATGCCCGGCTCAAACGCGGCATGGCCGGCGCCCGGGACGATAATGTATTCCGCCTCGGGCCACGCGCGATGCAAATCATCGGCGGAAATTATCGGGCACACGGCGTCGTAGCGGCCCTGCACGATTACGGCGGGAATATGGCGAATCTTATCGATATTTTCCAGCAGGGAATTATCCGGCAAAAAAATATTGTGCACGAAATAATGTGCTTCAATGCGCGCCAGACCAAGCGCGGTCACATCGCTGCCGTAGTGATCGACCAGTCGCGGATTGGGCAGCAGCGTCGAACAACGGCCCTCGTAGACGCTCCAGGTGCGCGCGACCGGCATGTGGATCGCCGGATCGGGATCGCACAAGCGCCAATAGTAAGCAAGCAATAAATCGCTGCGCTCGCGCTCTGGGATCGGTTTTACCAAGTCGTACCAAGCCTCGGGGAAAAATGTTTTTAAGCCGTACAAAAACCAATCGATCTCGCTTTTGCGGCACAGAAAAATGCCGCGCAAGATAAGGCCGGTGCAGCGCGCCGGATAACTTTCAGCATAAGCTAACGCCAAAGTCGAGCCCCACGAGCCGCCGAAAACTAACCATTTCTCGATTTGCAGCATTTCGCGCAAACGCTCGATATCCTCCACCAACAACGGCGTAGTGTTATCGATCACTTCGCCGAGCGGTTTCGAGCGCCCGGCGCCGCGCTGGTCGAAGATCACGATGCGATAAAATTTCGGATCGAAAAAGCGCCGATGTTGCGAAGTCGCCCCCGCGCCTGGGCCGCCGTGTAGGAACACTACCGGCACGCCTTGGGGGTTGCCGCACTCTTCCCAATACATCGAGTGGCGCTCGTCAAGCTTGAGGAAACCGGAGCGATTCACGCCGGTTTCGGGATAAAAATCAATCAAATGTGAAATCGAAGTCAGGTCGCTCATAAACACGCCGCTATGTTAATATTAACAACGTCTATTGACAGGTTTGTTACAAGGCAATTACAGTCCGTCCCATACTTTAGGCTAAGGCACCATGCTATACCAGTTACACGAAGCACAGCATGCCTCACTTGCGCCCTTGCGCCTGTGGGCACGAGTCACCGCCGAGTTTTACGGTAACCCGTTCGGCGTGTTGAGTCACAACCCGATGTCGCGCGTCATGACGGCCGGCGCCGATGTCATTCTGCGCATGACCCATCGCTACACCAAGCCGGCGTTCGGTTTGAACGAAACGACGATCCAAGGAAAAACCGTTGCAGTCAGCGAAGAAATCGTGCTGGAAAAGCC
>JANOGO010000017.1:0-2991 GCA_031406045.1 Pseudomonadota bacterium | reverse complement strand
GCTCGCCTTCAGCGACAAGGACGAACGCCATCGCGGTGCATACAAAACGCTGGCCAACCATGTGAGCGCCTTCGATGCGGATGGTAAAGAGATCGGCGTGATCTTCGAGACCGCCACGCCCTTCGACACGCCTCCGCGCATGAAAGAGCTGGTGGAGTGGGCCCGCACAACGCTGAACGAGCAACGCCTACATCCGTTGCTTGTCATCGCGATCTTCACCGTGGTTTTTCTTGAAATTCATCCCTTCCAGGACGGCAATGGCCGGCTCTCCCGCATTCTCACCACACTGCTGCTGATGCGCAGCGGTTACGCCTATGTGCCGTACTCATCAATGGAAAGCGTGATCGAGAACAGCAAAGAGGGCTATTACCTTGCGCTGCGCCAAACGCAGAAGACGATCCGCAGCGAAAAGCCCAACTGGCAACCCTGGACGCTTTACTTTCTGCGCGCGCTGCAGCAACAGAAACGCCGCCTTGAGAAAAAAATCGAGCGCGAACACCTCGTACTCGGCACGCTGCCCGAGCTGTCGCTTCAGATTATCGATGCCGTTAAAGAACGTGGGCGCATCACGATTGGCGCGATCGTCAATCTGACAGGCGCGAACAGAAACACCCTGAAAAAGCACCTCGCTGCGCTGGTCCAGGCCAAGCGGCTCACGCAGCACGGCACGGGCAAAGGGACGTGGTATGGGCTCGCTTGAAGACACGAAATGCAACGCCTGAAAGAAAAAAAACAGTGGTCTTACGAGTTGTAATGAAAGGAACAAGATCGCGTTCGGCGTTTCCGCCGAACCGCGTTGTTAGGAAAAACTATGAGGCCGGATTAAATCGAAACGGTTACTGCTATTTGGTAGTTGTTTCCTTTGCCTGCGCCAATTGATCGGGCGTCATTTTTCCCGTGAGCTTATCGCGCCACAGCGGCGCATAGTCGACGCCGTCGGCAATGTCGTCGCTCATCCAGCGGTAGGCTTGAACGTAATCCCGATGCGCGCCCCAGCCGAGTTGCATGATGACCATCTTGCGCAGCCGCTCGCCGTTTTTGTCGCCGGCCAACGCGAGTTTGCGAGCGAGCTTATATGCCTCGGTGAAATCGCCCGAGGTGCGGGCGGTTTCGTAAGCGTTACGCCCTTGGGTGTACATCACCATCTGCTCGTCTTTCTCAGCCTTACAAATCTCCTCGTCGATGGAAGCGCATTCCGTTTCGTCTGCGATCACCCTATTGACGTTGCCCGCGCCCAGCACGAGCGCCAGCATTAAACTCCACGTTAAACCAGCAATCTTGGGCATCATTTTTCCATGTCCTATTTCGTTGCAGCCGCGTTCTCGGCGAGAAATTTCCCGGCCTTCGCGGTATCGTAATAAAAGCTGACCGAATCGAACCGGCCGCTGGAAGCTAATTCATAAATAGTAACCATTTCTAATTTGACCGGCGTGCCGGAAGGCTTGTGAACCGCATCCCACACCGACAGCACCGCGGCGGAGCGGCCGCTGACAATAATTTTCTTGGTAACGATCTTCGCTTGAAAATTCTTGAACTCCCAGGCGACATAATCCGTGAAATCTTTCTTGCCGGTCTGCTCGGATAACGGGCTGCGGCGCTGCACATTATCGGTGAAATAATTCATCCAAGCTGAAGAATCGCCGGCTTCCATCGCTTGGTTGTAACCATCGATGGCTTGAACCAAAATGTGCTCGACCTGCATTTCCACCGCACCCGCCGCCAACGCGGGCGCCGCCGGCACGGTGCAAAAGCCAAGCATCGCCAAACAATAAATGCCAATCGCGGCAAGCTTTGAACTCAATCGATTTATTCGTTTCATGGTTTTCAATGTTATGTCATTCAGCTTATTTTATCAGCCAAAATTACTCAGTGGTGGACGCACAGCGTCAAGTTATTACAACTGATGTAGGAAAATCCCGACAGCGCTCTCAGCAAATCTTGATAGCGATACCTCGCAACGCGCGATAAATTGATACAAGCACATCAATATTTAGGGATTGAATATGTACGTACTACTTGGTTCCAACGGGAATATTACTTCAAAAACGGCTCAGTTGCTGCTCTCGCGCGGCCAGCGGGTTCGCGTTGTCGGGCGAAACGCGGAAAAACTCGAGCCGCTTTGGCTCGCGGGCGCTGAGCTGGCCATCGGCGATATGGCTGATGTCGATTTTCTGAGCCAGGCAATGCGCGGCGCCGAGGCGGTTTACACGATGATCCCAACCGCTTACAACGCACCGCAACCCATGGTCATGTTTGATCGCATCGGCGCGGCGATTGCGCAAGCTGTTGCGCGCGCCGGCGTCACGCGCGTGATCAATCTAAGCAGAGCCGGTGCGCATCTTGAGCGCGGCACCGGCCTAATTGTGAGCTTAAATGCGCAGGAAGAGCGGCTCAATCGCATCGCCGGTGTTACAACGCTTCATCTTCGTCCGAGCTACTTTTTCGACAACTACTTTACCGCGCTGAAGCTATTTAATGTCTATGGCGCGTACAGCGATTTAGTTGCGCCAGATCTATCGATACCGGCTATCGCAACCATTGACATCGCCGCCGTGGTCGCACGCGAGTTGATCAGGCCCAGCCAGTGCGCCGATAAGCAGGTGTTACATTTGCGCGGTCCGCAGACATTGTCGCCGGGAGAAGCCGCGGCAACGCTCGGGAAGGCCATCGGCAAGCCGGAGTTTGCTTATGTCCAAGCCGAACCGGCCTGGGCAATCGCCGCGATGCTTCGCCACGGCGTGTCGCCGGCGATGGTCGATCTGATCGTCGCGATGAACAAGGCATTCTCGCGCGCCGATTTTTTTAGTGCGGTTCATGCCGGGCCGACTGAAATCACGCCAACCAGCTTGGCGCAATTTGCTTCAGGGATTCGGCCGATTGCCGGCTTTGCCGGCGGTTGGCGCATGAGACAAAACCGTTCGCCGGCACTTGCATGAGCTTGAAAGTAACCATGGACACTATTCAGCATAACGACTCTATTTCCGCAAACTC
>JANOGO010000016.1:0-15471 GCA_031406045.1 Pseudomonadota bacterium | reverse complement strand
TGCCTATTTGCAAATTTGGGGCACGATGAAAGACGATATTTTGCCCGCCGTGCCGCTATTCATCTTCATGGGTTTCATGACAGAGCAGGCGGGCTTGATGGAGCGATTATTTCTCGCGATGCGCAATGTCCTCGCGCCCTTACGCGGCTCGCTATATTTAGCCGTTCTTCTGACTGCGACAATCTTTGCGATGGCCACGGGCATTGTCGGCGCGGCAGTCACCGTGCTTGGAATCATGGCGGGGCCAGTGATGATGCGCGCCGGTTACGACGCTAAACTTTCCGCGGGCGCAATTACCGCCGGCGGTACGCTTGGCATTTTGATTCCACCGAGCGTGATGCTGGTCGTCATGGGGCCAGTGTTGGGTGTCCCGGTAAACGTGTTGTACTCAGCCGCGTTCGGTCCGGGACTTCTTTTAGCGGGCATGTACATTCTCTATTGTTTGGTTCGCAGCGCGATTAATCCGAAGCTTGGCCCACCGGTACCGTTAGACGAGCGCGTGACTAGCATCTGGGAACTCTTCAAAGAATTTATCATCGGTGTCGTGCCGCTCGCGGCATTGATCGGTTTCACCCTCGGCACGATTCTCGCAGGCTTGGCGACGCCTACGGAAGCCGCGTCCTGCGGCGCCTTCGGCGCGGCATTGCTCGCATTGGTCTATGGCAAATTGACATTTGTATCGCTTAAGAATGCCGCCCTGTCCACCATGATTACTTCCAGTATGGTGTTGTTTTTAGCGGTGGCATCCAACGTTTTTGGCGCGGTATTTACGCAACTGGGCACGACCGATCTCATTACCAACACACTGATGCAAATTCCTTTGCCCGATATGGGCAAGTTGTTGCTGATCATGGCGTTGATCTTCGTACTCGGATGGCCGTTCGAATGGCCGGCAATCGTTTTGGTATTCCTGCCGATCTTTTTGCCAGTGGTGCAAAAACTGGATCTGGGCATGGAGAAAATGGATATGCTGATTTGGTTCGGCGTGCTGGTCGCGGTGAACTTGCAGACGGCGTTCCTCAGTCCGCCCGTGGCGATGTCGGCTTACTATTTGAAGAACGTCATGCCGAGTTGGAGCCTTTCGACGATCTATCGAGGTATGGGGCAGTTCATGGTGATCCAAGTGATTTGCTTGGGGCTCATTATTTTTTGGCCTGACTTTGTATTGTGGCTACCGCGATTGTTGCGGTAATAGAGGGATTAAGAATGAAGATTGCAGTAGTCGGGTGTGGGGCAATGGGCAGCGTTTATGCGGGGCTTTTGTCCGCTGCGGGACATGAAATTTGGGCGATCGATGCGTGGCCGGAACACATCGCTGCGATCCAAGAAAACGGATTGCGGCTCGAAGGGGCATCCGGCGATCGCACGGTTAAGATTAATGCCAACACGTCTACAAAAGACGTCGGCATTTGCGATCTTGTCATTCTCGCGACCAAGACTATGCACGTGGAATCGGCCGCTCAGGCAAGCCGCGAATTAGTCGGCGCAGAAACGACCGTGCTGTCGATTCAAAACGGACTCGGTGGCCCCGACACGGCAGCAAAAATTCTCGGCAAGGATCGTATCCTCGTCGGCGTGGTCGGCGGCTTCGGTGCGTCGATTAAAGCGCCGGGCCACGCCCATCACAATGGTTGGGAATTAGTGCGCCTAAGCGAATATTCCGGCCCGATTACGCCGCGCTTGCAGAACGTCGCCAAGGTGTGGGAGTCGGGCGGCTTTCGTGTAAAGTGCTTCGACGACATCGATCAATTGGTGTGGGAAAAACTGATCTGCAACGTCTGCTTTTCCGGAACGTGCGCGGTGACTGAGCGAACTATTGCCGAAGTAATGGACGATCCGGATGCTTGGCAAGTGGCGTCCGGCTGCGCCGTCGAGGCCTATGAGGTAGCACGTGCGCGTGGAATTAAATTAGATATCAGCGATCCAGTCGAGTACGTGCGAAATTTCGGCTCGAAGATTCCTAATGCAAGGCCATCGATGTTGTTGGATCACCTGGCGGGTCGGATGTCAGAAATCGAAGCGATCAACGGCGCGATTCCGCCGGCCGCGCTAGCCCTTGGTTTAGCCGCGCCATTCAATACGGTGATTAGCGCGTTGGTGCGCGCGAAAGAACGAAAACTCGGCGTGCGGACTTAGGGAATCCGTCTCCCTATCAAAATCTTGTCTTGTCATTGCGAGCGGCCTGTATCGGCGCCGCCGAGACTGCCCACGGGCCATGAACCATGAACCGCACAGGTCTCAAACCGAAGCGGGCCCTCACCCCGACCCTCTCCCGCAAAGCGGGAGAGGGAGTATCGTCCCCTCGCCCCTCTGGGGAGAGGGGTGGGGGTGAGGGGCAAGCCGTCTTAAAACAAGCATCGGTCAAATTGGGTTCATGGAAAGAAGCGTAGCGACGAAGCAATCTCGTACTATCAAGGCCATAAAAATCGAGATTGCTTCGTCGCAAAGAGCGCTCCTCGCAATGACAATAATCCGCCAAAAACCTACTTTGGTTTCCAAGAATTATGAAACTGCACAATAAACCAGCGATCACCACGCCGATGCATCACGGACGTGTTGCGTGAAAGCCCATTGGTCGTCATCTTTCCGTCAAGTGTCCGCTCGGATTGCCATGTTGCCGTAACGAGGACGACGTCGTTGGAAAGCAACGTTGCTGTCGTGCCGAATAAATTTGCCTTGACCTCGCCGCGCGACCCGGACAATGCTTTGACGAAATACTCGCGTAGCGCTTCAGGTTCCATGACAAGTTCGGGTGAAATCGTTCCGATAAACAATGCGTCGGAAGAAAATAACGAAACCAACTGATCGTGATTATCCGTCGTGAAATACGCGAAGAATTTTTCGAATTTGGCCAGTGCGTCTTCTCGCGGTCCAGCGTGAACCGATACGCACCAAACCATCAAAAGTAAAAACACAATGAATCGATTCATTTCCGTCGCCTCCTAATTGATGCCTATCGTTCCAGGATCTCGACGATTGCGGCCGGATCGAGACGGTTTCGGTAATCGGTATCGACATGATCGAATACGATGATTCCATTTCGATCGATGACGTAAGTCGCTGTGATTGGAAGTTCCCAGGCTTGGCTGCCATTTTGGGCGACAAGATCGCGCCCCAGTGCCAGCAGGCGTTGCTGTGCCCCGTCCGACACGCGATAGACAAGACCGAAGCGTCGCGCCACGGTATTGTCTTGATCGCTTAGCACGTCGAATCCGAGTTGCAATTTTTCGCGAGTGGTCAGCGACTGATCGGGAAGCTCAGGCGAGATTGCAACCAGACTGCCTCCATGACGTTTAATCTCCGGCAAGCGTAACTGCAGCGCCCGTAGCGCGATGTTGCAATAGGGGCACCAGCCACCGCGATAAAACGTAACCACAACGGGGCCATTTTTTAGTCGACTTCCGAGCGCCACACGCTCCCCATCCGCGTCCGGTAGTTCGAATTGCGGTGTTTGCTGGCCTTTGCGTAAGGCGTTATTTACGACTGTCTCCGCTGCACCGATTTGCCCATCGAACAAGATTTTCGCAACGTCGGCGCCGGTGCGTCCGACGAGATCCGCAGTATAGGCAGCCAGTTCTTCTTTGATGGTAGCCATGCCAAAAGCTCCTGAAAACATTATTCTACATTGCGTTTGCTGCTGCGTTGCCGAGGAAAATTTGTTTTTTTACCTATCAATGATATGCTGCGGCACAATTTTTCCTTCGCGACTTGTCTTGCTTGGAATCCTGAATAAATCAAAGCTTCCCCAATATAGCCGGCACGCTTCGCAGTATCATATCGCCTTGCAGCCGCAACCTTTCTATCGCTAAACCACAATTTGAGGAACTCGAATGCAACTGAAAGACAAAATCGCGATCATCACCGGCGCCGCCAGCGGCATAGGCAAAGAGATCGCGTTCGAATACGCGCGCGAAGGCGCAAAAGTTTGCGTCGCAGATTTATCGCTCGAGGCTGCGGGAACAACGGCTAAGGATATTCAGCAACAAGGCGGCGTAGCGATGGGTATTGCCATGAATGTTGCCGACGAAGCGCAAGTCGACGCCGGCGTTGCGCAGTTGATAGCGCAATGGGGCGGCGTCGATATTTTAGTGAGCAACGCCGGGATACAAGTCATCAGCCCGATCGTTGATTTCAAATATGAGGATTGGAAACGCGTGATGGCGATCCATGTCGATGGCGCGTTTTTAACGACACGCGCCTGCATGCGCGCAATGATCAACACGAAAAAAGGCGGAACGATTATTCTGATGGGTTCGGTGCATTCGCATTTGGCATCGCCCTTTAAAGCCGCTTATGTCACGGCGAAGCACGGCCTGATGGGATTGGCGAAAGCGATCGCCAAAGAAGGCGCCAAGGACGGCATTCGCTCCAACGTCATCAGTCCCGGTTTCGTGCGCACGCCGCTCGTCGAAAAACAAATTCCGGAGCAGGCCAAGACCTTCGGCATCAGCGAAGACGACGTGGTGAAAAAGGTTTTCCTAAAAGACACCGTCGATGGAGAATTCACGACAACGCAAGACATTGCAAAAACTGCGGTGTTTCTCGCTGCGTTTCCAACCAACGCGCTAACGGGGCAATCAATTACCGTCAGCCACGGTTGGCATATGCAATAACGGCATCGCCAGGAGGCACGTGGATACTGCCTTGCAGGCCATAGTGCTTGGAGATGCAATATTGATAAGCGTCTCCAGGCATCTCAATACAAAATTGCTTTAAATCGAGATACCCTTAGCGTGAGCGCCGCGAGTTTGCGACGGTCCAATCGTAATCAATGAAACGAATCGCGTAATCCGCCGGGATTTTTTTAGCCGCGTAACGATTGATGTAAGCGATAAGATTCGGCGCGTGGCCCGGTACGAAATCCTTCGTATAAAAACGTAGGATTTCGTTGACCGAGGCACTTCGCTTTGTCGGATCGAGCATTAGATTCTCCGGCCGGGCGAAGAATTTTATCGTCTCATCTTGTAGTTGCGCCTCGAGTTTTTCACCGCTGAATGGAACACGCGGCAGCACCGGACACGACAGCGCACTACAATTGAGCGCGAAATGTATTCGAGGTTCGTTGAGTTTGCGAATCACATCGGTTTCGTAACGATAAAGACTCATCGTCTGGCCTCCGATCACGAATTTTTTCAGTACAAAAAATCGGAGCTTATTAAGTCCAGCGTGAGTGGCGGGGATGCCCGAGTCGATCACGTTGTACATCGACAGCACGTTGTAACAATTGATGTGATGAGCAAGCCGATCATCGACATTTGTGAAAGCTGCGGCTGGTGTTTTGGCGACGAATGCGACGTAACGATCGAGATCTGTTCTGTCATCACGCAACGCGGAAAAATCCACTTCGCCGTTGTCGTTGACGAAGCGTTGCAGCACGCGCGCATAGGCGTTGATTGCCGTCGCCGGATCGGGCGCCTCGCTTGCGGGGACGGGCGCTAACGTGCTACATCCGACCGCTACCAGTAGTAGCGCGAGGATCGCCACGAATCGCGAGTAGGCGTTGCTCGAGTTCATGAATCTTTTTTTTCCTGCAATGCAAAATGCCGGGTCCTGCCGCGCTTCAGTCTCATTGGATGGACGTTCGGCGAAGGCACCGGTAACTCGGTTGTATCGCCGGCTCCCGATAGGGGATTCCAGCTCATCGCCTCGCCTTTGCGCACGATCCGGATGGGCTTGAGAATGAAATCGTCGCGCTTGGCATTGTGAACGCACATGCTGATGGGCCCGTCAGCGGTCATGGTCATGAAGACGCAGCTTTCGACGCGATCTCGTTCGAGATGGCATGCATCCATGAAGTTATGCACGAAAAAAGATAGTTTATGAACCCTCGCTTTTGCCGCCAGCAAATCAGAACGAGCACGCCACGCTAAACGCGTTAACCAGCGAAGGCTGGCAAACCATAGGCTGGGTTTTTTCAGCACCGCGGTGAGCACCGCGCGAACGGCCTTCCGGCGATTACCTCGATCGAATGCGACATGAGCGGTTTGATTCATGAACGCGACCGCGAGATTGGGATCGTTTAGTCCGTCGTATAGTTTGCTATTGATGACAAACGCGAACGCATAGCGGTTACAGCCGTGATGGCCGCCGAGTAACGTATCGAAAGATAGCGGCGTGCCGGCGCCTTGCTCGATGCGCGCGATGACGTTATCGATATTGATCGCGTCGACGCGTTGTCGTAACACGCCACGGCCGGTATCGGCTTGCAATTGAAACGATACGAAGCTGACAACATCCGCTTTCGCGCTGAAGTAGCGCACCAGTTCCGGCACGTCTTGGAAGTTGCCGGAAAAGAGTGTCGTGTTGAAAATCACCGCGAGATTCAGGCCGCGAGCACGCTCGATGTATTCGCTGCGCACGGCGTTTAATGCTTTCTCGTCGCGGTAACCTTTGCGTCCTTGCGTCATGTCGACGTGAAAGGCTACGTCGACCAAACCGGCGGCGGCGAGTTCAGCGAGCAAGTCGCGTGTCGCCAAAATACCGTTGGTGAATAGCGCGGCGCGCATGCCCTTCGCCGTGATGTAGCGAACGATAGCGACCAATTCATCGCGCCGGCGCAAGGTGGGATCGCCACCGGTTATTTGTACGTCGGTGCGCAGGCCGTAGTGAGCGAAGATGAGATCGATGCGCCGAAAAATCTCATCCAACGGCATATCGTGTACCGCTTGGGAGTGTTCCGATAAATAACACAAGCTGCAATCGAGATTACAGCGCTGGGTGATTTCCAATGCCACACAACCGATCGCCCAGCGCTTGCCGGCGGTTTGTTGCGGCAGCCACACGCCGTTATCGTTTAAGCGTTGCTTAATCAACGCATCGCGATGGGACGCAAGCGGAATAATTGCCTCCGGGCGCCACACCTTGATGTCATCAACGGAAAGATAATTTGCGGTTGTCATGTCTAAGACTTTAGACAGACATTTCGCCAGAACCTGACAGCCTAGCTGTAAAAATTATATGGAACCTGTGATACCAATGAAGTGCCTCATTCTATTTGGGACTTAAGCATAATGAAGGAAACGCAGCAATCGGATGCCTTGAGTGTCAATCGATCTCAATGTTGACTTTGACAGGCCAAATGGATTCCCCGCCTACGCGGGACTGACACGTAAGGATTGAGGAGCATATAACAGGAGAAAAAGTAGCATTAACTTAGGAAGCACGACACGAGTCGAGCGACATGTCGATTAAGCGACATGATCAACCATTTTACTCCCTCCCTTGCGCGATTTTTGCGCGGGGGAGGGTTGGGGAGGGGCAACCGCAAAGCTATCATGTTAACTGAATTAAGACGCATGACGAAAACCAAGATGGCCTGCGAGGCAATATTCATGCGCCTCTTCAGGCATCGGCCTACATTTTTTTCCAATCCTTCGCTTGTTCGAACGCATACGCGCCGCGATAAATCGTCGCTTCGTCGAAGTGTTTGCCGATCAACATCATGCCGACCGGTAAGCCTTTGCTAATGCCGCACGGAATCGACATTGCGGGATGGCCGGTGGCGTCGAACGGCGCGGTGTTCGGAATCATTTCGAATGCGCGCGCGACAATTTCTTCGATGGCCGCGCCGGGTTTGGGTAGCGGCGTGGCTTTCATCGGCAACGTCGGCATTAACAGCAAATCGTAGTGGCCCAGCGCTGCGTCATACGCGGCGCGCAATTTGCGCGATAGATTTTGCGCCTTGCCGTAATAATGGCCGCGATAATGTTGGATAAAATACTCGCCGAGGATCATCGTGAGTTTGAGCGTGTGCGACAACTCGTCGGCGCGTTCTTTCCAGCGGGCGTGATGATCGATCATGCTGGTCGCGTACATGCCGCGCCAATTGTAGCCATGGCCGTTGTCTTTCATCATTTGCTGCGTGCCGCCTTCGGCGGCAATCGGCAGCCAAATCGCGAGGCCCATCGCGTGCATCGGGATCGACACTTCTTCCACTTTGGCGCCGAGTTTCGCGAAGAGTTTAGACGCATCGCGCACTTTTTCGTCGACGTCTTTTTCCGAACTGGCGAGGCCAAATCCTTCCTTGACGACGCCGATCTTTAGGCCCTTAACACCTTCCAACATCTTTTTCGAATAGTCGACGGATTTTGCGTTCGCATATTGGCGCGGATCCAGGCCGTCCGGCCCGGCCAGCACTTCGAGCATCACGGCGTTATCGGTCACATTGGCCGTCATCGGGCCGGTGTGATCGATGGTGAGTTCGATCGGCATCAAGCCGGTGTACGGCACCAGGCCGTGAGTCCCCTTCATGCCGTAAATGCCGCAATATGCAGCCGGGATGCGAATCGATCCACCTTGATCGCCACCGATGGCGAGATCCACTTCGCCGGCCGCAACCAGCGCGCCACTGCCGGATGAAGAGCCTCCGGCGGAATAGCCCTTCTTATGCGGATTGTGCACCGGGCCGGTGGCGCTGGTGTGCGAGCCGCCGGAGAAGCAAAAATATTCGCAGACTGATTTGCCGAGGATGGTTGCGCCGGCATCAAGCAAGCGCGTGACGATGGTCGCGTCGATCTCCGGCACATAACCTTCGAAGGTCGATGCGCCATTCATCATCGGCACGCCGGCGACGCAAACGTTATCTTTAATCGCGACGGTCTTGCCGGCGAGTTTGCCTTTCGCCGCGCCCTTGATGGTAGTTTTGTAATACCACGCGCCGTATTGGTTTTCGTCGCCTTCGGGACGATAACCCGGCGTGCGCGGATATTTTACCGGCGGCAAATAATCCGCCGCCGCATCGACGGCGTCATACGCATCGAAGTTGCCTTGCAGCAAGGTGTTATAGGTTTTTAGTTCTTCGGGCGAGAGATCGATGCCTAAACTTTGCGCAACATCGTCGAGTTGAGTCAGGGTAGGGCGCTTTACGGCCATTTGCTATTCCTCCTTGGCGGTTCAGACTTAATGCGGGCGCCAGCGCCGGGCTGCTCAGCGCAGTTGATGGGCAGATCCCGCGATAGACATGGAAAATTTTCTTGCAGAAAGTTGATCGAAAGACGTCACACCTTTCGCGACCAACATTTTTTCAGCGGCCGTGAGCCACTGCTGGTAATAGGTTTTTGGTGTGTCGCCGGCCGCCTCGACGGCGGTTGCCTCCGCGACTTCTTTGGAAAAACACTCGACCCATTCCGCCCAGGTGAAATGACCGGCGTTAGTCAATCGCACGACGATCGCGAACGCGCGTGCTTCCCACGGCTCGTTGAACTTAACGTCGTCATCAGCGCTAAGCGGCAGCGATTTACAAATCAGCGGTGATTCGGTCGAGGCCATTTTGCTTATTTCGCAGCGTCCATGTAGTCGTCAAACACATCGACACGCAAGGTATCGCGATCCGATGCGTGCGGGCCCCACACTTCGCGCGCAGTGAAACGCACGCTGTAGCAATGCTGCGGTTTTTCCGGTAACCCATGCGCGTGCGTATCAGGGAAGGCGAACACGCCGTAGTCGGTTTCGATGGTGCCGTGCTTGTCGCGCAGATAGCCCGGCAGGCGTATGTGCGTGGTTGGATTGAGATTGCGCACGCGAATGCGATCGCCGACCTTAAACAGCGGCGCGACCTTCGCGTCGACGCGCGCCGACGCGCCTTGGGCGAGTAAGCCCGGAACGATTTCTGCAGTCAGTAACATTTTATTTTCCCCCTTTTTCGAGTTGTGCGATGCGTGCGTCGAGTTCCGCCTTTGTAACAATGCCGCGCTTGGCCAGCACCGTTTCAAACGCTGTCAGCCAGTGTTCGTAGTAGGACGATTCGAGATAATGCGCCGGCGGCATTACCTCGATGGCGTGACGAAACTCATCGACGGTATAGCCGGCGAAAACGAAGGTCGACCCAAATAATGCAAACGCGCGGCTTTCCCATTTTTCGTGGAAAACCGGTTCATTTCTTTCCGGATTGATGGGTCCGAAGCCATGCATCCCACCCAGATCGTGCATTCCGTTCATGTTGAGCTCCTCGTCGAGATTAGGGGGATTTGGCTTTTGTGACGCCGATCATCGAATCGCGTGTAACCAAATCGGCCAACTGCGTTTCCGTCATTTTCTCGCTGCCCGCAGGACGCTCGGGGAGGACCAAGTAACGTAACTCTGCGGTGCTGTCCCAGGTGCGGACCTCAACATTTTCGGGAACATCGGTGCCGAATTCTTTCAACACGCCGCGCGGATCGGCGACAATTCTTGCGCGATAGGGCGCCGCTTTGTACCAAACCGGTGGCAAGCCCAAGGTCGGCCAGGGATAGCAGGAGCACAGCGTGCAGACCAGCACGTTATGAACTTGCGCAGTGTTCTCGACCACGACCATGTCTTCGCCTTGCAGGCCGGAATAACCGAGCTCTTTGATTGCTGCGGTTGCGTCGGTCATCAGGCGTTTCTTGTACTCCGGATCGACCCACGCTTTAGCGACGACTTTCGCGCCGTTGCGCGGGCCGATTTTATTTTCGTAAGTGTCGACCAGCGCATCAAGTGCCTTGGGATCGATCAAGCCTTTTTCGGCGAGGATGGATTCCAGCGCTTTGACGCGTAGTGCAGGATCAGATTCTTTTTTGTCCGAGTGCGGGGTTGCCATAACTACTCCTTTCATGTCTTGTTTTCCGGTACTGCTCAACGTGACAGAGTACCGAACTTCGTGGATGACCCGACGATTTGCTGGAGAATATTCCCCACTTATCGTACTGCAAATCCTTCTGTTTGAAAACTATTTGATAATGAGGTGCATTCAGAATTGCTTGGTTGAAACGGATAGTTTCATTGCTGTGAAGTGCATCAAGGTGTAAATTTCGGGTGGTAGCCAACCGATGCCGTGGCATCATTGTCTCAAAAAATAAAATAAGATTTGCGCCATTAGATGGCTGAGGGTTCTTCAATTTAAGAAAGGTTAGTCATGCCTAACGAAAGCGGTCCGAGCGACGCGTTATTGCGTTTGTTTCTTGAAATGGCCAAGGATGAGCGCTTGACCAAAACGGCGGAGCGCCTCAATGTTTCGCAACCGTCGCTAAGCCAACATCTGCACCAACTCGAAGGCGCGCTCGGCCAACGACTGATGGAGCGAAACGGCCGCGGACTGCGCCTCACCGAGGCGGGCAAAGAACTCGAACACCGACTGCAGGGCGTGTATCACCACATCGATACTTCCGTTGCGCGATTCCGCGAAAGCGTGGGGCAGACGACGGGAGTGGTCAGCATCGCCGGTGTTCACATTTTAAACGTTTATTTTCTGCCGCCCGTCGCACTGGGTTTTTCGGCCGAATACCCCGACGTCAGCTTGCGCATCTTGGGTCGAACCTCCGCCGATTCCGCCAAAGCGGTCGCGGAAGGCCACGCGGATATCGGCTTAGTGTACGGAACGAACATCACCGACGAACGGCTGGCGTTGCTGCACTTGTATAACGAAAACATGATTGTTGCGGCGCCGATCGATCATCTCCTCACGGAACGTATTCGTGTTGAGGGCGTATTGCCGAGGCAAACCCCCATCATCGTATGGCCGCGCGGTTGCTCAATCAGGAACATGATTGATCGCGCCTTTCCGCCGGGCCATTTGGCGATTAAAGCCGAGGTCGAGGCGCTCGATGCGTTGTTGAGTCTTGCCGGACGTGGAATAGGTGTCGGGATTCTTCCGGCGAATCTGCCGGAACGCCTTTTTAAATTTTATGGACTAGAACGCCTTAGATTGCAGCGGCCTAAGTTAATGCGAGAAGTAACATTAATATTTCGCAAAGACGTTGAGCAACCACCGATTATCCAGGCCCTCGTGCAACAAATTCGGCTCGCCGCGCGCCCGTTCGACGAACGAAAAAATGCTGAGATTGACCGTGTTTCGGATCGAACAGAATTAGTCACCGGCTGACGGCATCTATTTTTCTGTCTTATATCAGGTATTCGTATTCGCCACTGTTTGGGCAAAGGGCTTTGGTTTAATCTTACGTCGTCGTCTAGAGAAATCTCGCGCCAAGTCAGGGTCGATGTCAACGTGGGATGGTCATTTCTCTTATTCGATTCAGCAATTAGGCAATTCCAGTCACGTTACATTTCGCGTGACGCGGCAACAATGATGTTGCATCCCAGGTTACCCGACCTACGAAAACCGGTTTTATAAATCGCGCTGTGTAGCGGATTTACATACCGCAGGATGTTAACAATAATTTTTGCCGAAAAGGAAGCCTTTCAATGTCGTCGGAATTGGACGCCAAACTTCAGAGACGCAAGCTAGACGCACTCAAGCGTGGTATTCACCGCGTTCCTGCCGACGCTACGACCGCTTTTTCTGTTCACGTCATCGGCGTCGGCAAAGCTGGTTGCGCGTTGCTCACGCGAATGCTCGGCGATGTGACCGCATCCTACCTTGCCGATGATCGAGTTCGTCTCACCATGCTCGCGGTCGATGTGGCAGATGTCGAGTTAGCCAAGGTTCGAGAAGTCGCCGCAAGCTTAAAAACCGAGCGCGTCCAGGTTGAAACGATAGCCCTCAATGTTCCGTCCAAAGGCGAACTACAAGATAGCCTCACGCGGCTTCCGCAAAGTTTGCAGCTTGAATACCCGCTTTACCATTTCAACCCTCACTACCAACCGTGGATCTCCGCCGATACAACGTTACCGTCCGAGGATGGACATGTCGATCGTGCGCTTGCGAAAGCGCTCTATAGCCGGACCTACTACGATGGCGACAGGCCGCTGGCCGCCGCGCTACGGCGTTTCCGCAAAAGTGTGGAAGCGACCAGCCTTGATTCGGTTGTCTGTGTTGTTTATGGGCTCGGCGGCGGCACGGGCAGTGGCGTTGCTGTCGATTTAGCGCGCCATCTGTCTACAGTTGAGTTTGGACATAGCGTGGTTGTGGTCGGCATGGGAATTGCACCATGCGACGGCGACAGTCCCGAGCATCGATCCAGCGCCTTGTTTCCAGTCATTACCGAACTCGATTGCATGCTCGATGAAACCAAGAATCGCGGTGTCGTTGCTGCCTTCGGCGACTTGTATCGAAATCCGTTTACCGGCGGTTTTATCGTCATCCCGCAGCAGCCCGTTTGGCATGCGACCCATGACCTCGCCGCAACTCACGAGCGCGTCGATCGTGAATTATCGTCGCTGCTGCTACGCGACCATGGGGCGCAGTTATGGGAAACCCTGCGCTTTTTGAATTGGGTCGCGGCGCCGTCGACACAACATTCCGCGGCGCGGACACCCTATGGCGCGCAGTGGTTACATCTTTGGAACTTTATCGATATCGATGGCGGCGCCAAGTCGAACGCGGCGCAGTGGCTGCGCCAGCTTGGTGTGCGCGACAGTTATACGCCGGAGATTGTCGAGTTGCGCACGGCCAATCCCGCCGGTCAGGGTCACGCGGGCATTGCAGCAAGCATCGACCAATTTTTTAAACCCGAGGCGGCTACACTCGCTTCCCCAGGCGGTGTGCCGGGCTCGGTGCAATTCATTTTGCCGCGATTACGTAAAACAGATATCGACTTATTTTTTACTGCGCAAGAGGCCTACGATAAACAGCAGCCTGCGCAGAAGATTTTGGATCACGCCTGGCTGTTGGAACTGGGAATAATCCTCTGTGAGCCCGGCACGCATTTGCAAGGTATGGCCGGCGCGGGGTTGTGGAGTGACGAAAGCTGGATCGCCGTTCCCTATGACGATATCCGGATCGCTCCGGAACAACGCACGGAAAAGGAACGGGATGCCGCTTAATTGGGCGCAGGTCAAATCGAAGTACGGCGCCGGCTTCAAGGTGCCAACCGTCGCCGGTGGCAAGTTTCTGCAGATTTCGCGCGCGGACGATGAGGCGATCTACATCGAATCGCCGATTTGGAGCGCGGTGCTGCGCCGCGCCGATCTTGAGAAAGGTGTTGAGTTAATCGAGTTGGGAACTATTTCGCGCGATCCGGGGCTGTTTGTCGAAGATTACATGCTCTACGTCTCGAATACTCGTGCGACGTCGGTCGCTCATATCCTGCGCGATCTTGACTTCTTGGATAAAACCGAGACGTTCTCTATCCGATGTTAAAAATAGTTTTTCCGAGCCGAGAACTTTAAGTGCTCTGGCTATGATTGGAGTCGAAGTAAGTCTAAGTTGTTAAAAGTAAATTTTGCTCAACGTAAGTTAACGTGAAGGAGATTTGAATGTCAGCATCCATGTATCACAGTGCAACTGGCGCGCAATCGCCCCATTGTATGCACGCCATCGGCATCGGCCGTACCGGTATGGTTTATATCGAAGCCCTACTGCGCACCGGCGAAATCGAAGATTTGTTGGCTGATCCGCGCGCGACGTTTGCCGCGATGGTGGTCGATATCGGCGACCAAGATATGGGCGTCGTGACCGATTATGCCAACTCGTTTAAGAAGCGCCTCGAATCGCGCGGCATCCCAATCGAGCGTTTTCAATTTCAGGCGATCGCGCTGCCGGTTCCGCCGAAAGATGAATTTTTTGAGGGTATGAATCGCACCCGCGAATTTTTAAAGCTCGAGTATCCGCGCTATTACTGGAACCCGAACTTCGAATCCTACGTGCCGCATAAATACACATTGCCGAAGGCCGGTAACCATTTCCCGCGCGCCGTTGCGAAGGGCATTTACGCCAACGCATACTACGCAGGCGAGCGCCCGATGGACGTGGCACTACGCAGGTTCGTCGACCAGGTTGAGAAGGCAGGGTTGCCCTCGATGGTCATGGTGTGCTTCGGCATGGCCGGCGGCGTTGGTAGCGGCATGGTCGTGGATCTCGCGCGGCATCTGTCGAACGTCAAGTTGGGTCGCCGCATTCCGGTGATCGGCGTCGGTCAGCTCAGCCACAGCGGCGACGATCCGAGCTACCATAACAATGCGACGCAGTATACGACGATGAATGATCTGGACTGCATGCTCGACGACGACAAGAATGCCGGCGTGACGGCCGTTTGGGGCGATTTGTATCGCAGCCCGTTTACCGGCGGCTTCTTCGTCGTGAATCCGGAGCAAAGTTGGCAGCGCCTGACGGCCTACACCACGACGGGCGAAAAAGAAGTTCGGCAGAACTTCAAAGAAATGGTCACAAACCGTTTCGTCGCCGATTCGTTCATGCGCTTCGCCGTGCTTGAGCACGGTCGCGTATTGTTCCGCGCGATGCGTCCCGCGGGATTCACTGGCGCGCCGCACGAAACCTTATCAGCCAAGTCACGCAACTGGACACTGTTCGATGTCGCTAAGTTGAGCCATCCCGGCGTGCAAGTGTTGCCGGGCGAATCCGGCTCGAAGTGGGATGCGGTGTTGTCGCAATGGATCGACTTCATGCCCAAGTACAGCGGCTTGAAGGATGGTTTCAAAACCGACTATGCCGAAGTGCACGTGCACGCATCGCGCGATATGGGCTTCGATTTGATCAGCAAAGGCTTCAAAGATGTAATCGCCAAGCATTATTTGCTCGATTCCGATTCGACGTACCAGACCTACAACCACGAGTTCTTCGATGCGTTGACGGCCTACGCGAATGTCATTCTGCCCGGC
>JANOGO010000127.1:0-4589 GCA_031406045.1 Pseudomonadota bacterium | reverse complement strand
GCACGGTCAACGATTTTCATGCGCGCGTGGTGCAGCACGAATGCGATCATCTGATCGGTATGCTTTATCCGATGCGCATTAAAAACTTTCGTAATTTCGGATTTGTTGATACGCTATTCCCCGGGCAGGACGTTATAGACGAATAGAAACGGAGCTCGCTATGTTAGAGCCGCAAGCCATACCCGCCACACAAAACTTCCCTGCGCTTTTGCGCATCACGCATATTGTCTATGGCCTTCTTAGCTTAGGCTTGCTGCTCGGCTGGTTTCCAGCCGTCATCGGCGTGATCCTCAACTACGTCAAGCTCGAAGACGCGCAAGGGACTTGGCTCGAATCCCATTTCCGTTGGCAGATACGCACGTTTTGGTGGGGCCTATTGTGGGCGGTCATCGGCATCATTACCTGGTTGATAGTCATCGGCTGGTTTATCTTGATTGCCGACGGCATATGGATTCTCTATCGCGTTATTAAAGGTTGGCTGAATTTGAACGAGAGCAAACCCATGCCCGGCGCATCAAGTCCATTGGAGGTCTGATCGGTGGCTCAGAGGGTGCGCCAGGAGGCAAGCGGGGATTGCTGTCTGGCGCGGTATGCTCGGAGAGCCGCGCTGGTATTGCCTCTCAGGTCAGCTAAAAAATGCTGTCATCCTGAACGACGTGAAGGATCTGCTTTGTACGCGCCTCAACTAAACCCATAACCCATGGCCACGCCATCCGCGAACGATTCAACAATGACTGATCAATCACAAATCGGCGTAATCGGCGTAATCGGCATCGGCGCCATGGGCATGTGCGTTGCCCAGTCGCTGCTGCGCAACGGCGGGCGACCGACGTATGCGACATCGATCCTGCGCGTGAAGCCGAAGCGCATAGCGCCGGCGCGCTCGTTTGCACCTCTGCGCAAGACCTTGCTGCGCACTGCGACATCGTCATCACGCGGGTGGTGGATGACCAACAAACCGACGAAGTGTTATTCGGCTCGCAAGGCGCAGCGGCAGCGCTACGGCCGGGCAGCGTAGTGATTATGAGCAAGCACGGTCGCGCCCGATTATTCGATGGCGCTGGCCGCCTCACTGGCGCAACACGGTGTCAGCATGCTCGATGCGCCGGTTTCCGGCGGTCCGGCGCAAGTAGGATGTTCGCCGATCGCATCGCGCGCGTGCTGAAAGAGGATAACGCCGTAGATGCTGCGCTGCACATGCTCAAGAAAGACCGGTCGTTTGCCGCCGCAGCGGCACAACTTAACAATGTTCCGACGCCGGTAGCAAATGCCGCGTTGGCGATGTTTTCCGCCGCTTCCAAGGCGAGATTATCGGTGACCCAATTGTTGCCCGGATAAAGTGGGGCGTAATCGGGTACCTCGTGCTCGGATTCCATTCATTCTATCCGGGTTACGCTTGCTGACGAGATGGTATTCATGCTGGAATCGCAAATTATCGGACGACAATTTTGAATTCAATTCGGATCGAACAGCGTAAATAAAACGCCCCCACGAACGAACCGTGGGGGCGTGATGTAATGCGTGTGACGAGTTACTTACTTCTTCATGCTCATTTGCTTGAAATTGTCTTCCGCCTTCATCAGCATTTTTGCTTGATCGTCCATGAACATCTGCTTCGGCTTATCGCCGCTGAAGCAATACATTTTTTCGCCGACCATCATGTTGATGGAGCAATCGGTCGGGATTTCTTTGCCCATCGCCAAACCAGTGACACACATATCGCCGAATTCGCTTTTGCCTGCGAAGCTGCCAGACGCGGCCACCATTAACCACACCCCCAAGAAAGATTTGATTGTTTGCATAGCTATCTCCGAATGAAAGTTTGAATCAACGTACCACCAAACTGACGCCTGCGAGCAGAGCCAGTTCGTACTGCGTAATGCGCACCAAAGTCACGTAAGCGAAACTCACTGCGTGCTGATGATCGGGCAGTTCACGATGAACCCGCCCGGGCCGAACCTGCCGCCACCCGGCCCAGTGATGAGCCCTTGCTGAACCAGATTGCGCACGTCACTGCGGTCGGTTTGCCGAACGTTCTGGCCCCCGCTCACCGCCGCGGTCGACCAGGCCGCCGGATGCACGTCCCACAGTGGGCTGTAACGGCCCTGGTTAGGCGACCAGAACAAGACGTTGAGCGGCGACGCGCCGTCGAGCAGTGCCGAGTTGATTCCCTGGCGTTGTGGGTTGCCCAGACCGGTCTGGCCATTCACAAACAGGATGAGGGTCGCACGAGCTGATTTTGAGCTGTCATCACCGGCGGCCGGGGCTGCGTTCAGCGCCGGCGCGAAGGTCACGTTCTCGAGCGCGGCAGCGCCTGGGTCCGAAGCGTCGGTGGAGATGTAGCTGACCGGCTGGCCGTTGACGAAGCCCGGGCTGGTTTCGAACCGCACGGTGGTGTTGTTAGGACCAAAAGCGCGTGCTTTGTCCGCCGTGCCCGTACCGTTGGCCACATGGGGCGCATTGCGGATTGTGCCGTCGGGCATCTCGATCAGCGGCGTGTAGCCAAATTCGCCGACTGCTCCAGGGGCTACCGCCAAGGGCGGAAAGCCGGTGACAGGGTCGGGCACGACACTGCGCACCGGCCCGAAGTCGACACTTGCCGGAAAGTCGATCACGCCGTTAATCACCCTAACTTTCTGCACTGCACCGGTGCCGCGCGCATTCGCTAGCTTGTCCGCGCGGTTGATGCCGAGGCGGTTCGCGTCATTGCCATCGGAAGAGTCGAGCAACAGGTAGTAGACGGTCCGGCCTTTGCTGGTGCCCTTGTAGACCGGTAGGGTCACGGTACCGTCGTTGTTTTCAACCGCGCTTTTGACGAAAAGCTGGCCTCCACCATCGGCACGCACGGCGAAAGACGAAACCAGCGTGGCAGCCGCTGCTGCTGCGGCCAATGTGGCGAGAACTGATCTTCTGCTGTAGGTCATTGTTTAACTCCATTGTAGTAGCCGCTATCAGCGTGGGCATTGCCAGTCGAGCCTGTCAATGCGACAAGGGCCGGCAACACGGCGCTGAGTAGAAATTCTCTCCGATTGAATTTAAGATGCGTCATAGTATGTAGTCTCCATGAAAGTAATTTGCTTACACTTGCCGTGCGGCAAGCGATTCGAATGGGATCGTCAAGTGAAGCGTGCTCCCGATTGGTAGTCGTAAGAATGATGGGAAATCTGACAAAAATAAATCATATAATTCATATTATATTGAAAATAAACGATTTTTATTGACAATAAATAAGTAAACGTTTACATATATTAATCAATGGGACGCCACGCCAAGATCACTCGCGACACGATTACCGCTTCCGCCATTCGCTTGGTAGTAGAGGGTGGCGCGCGTAACGCGACGATTAAAGCCATTTCCGCGCAGATGGAAGTAAACGAAGCCGCGCTGTATCGCCACTTCAAAAGTAAGGAAGAAATCTTATCCAGCGCGTATGTTTCGATCGTCGACGAGATGGCGCAGCAAAAACGCCATTTGGCGAGCAGCACTTTGCCTTTCCCGGCGCTTGTGCGGGAATGGATAGAGTTGACCTACGATTTCTTCGACCACAATCCCGATGCGTTTGCCTATGTGTTGCTGTTGCCGCCTAATTCGATCGCGAACGCCGAGATTTCGCGCGTGCAGGGCAAACTTTTCATGTCGCTTCTGCGGCGCGCGTTGCGCAACGGCGAAATCGCGCCGATGCTGCTGAAGCTCGCCTACAGCCATTTTTCCGGCATCATGTTGAACATACCGCGACTCATTTATGAGGGAAACTTGCGCGGCCCCGCGCGCGCCTACGTGGATGATGCGATCAGTGCGGTGCTGCGCGCACTGGATGCTAAGTTGCTGCCACGAAGATAGATTTGCGGTAAGGTAGCGTTTTAAAGTTTGCGGATTCAGAAATGAGAAAACTATTTTCGGTCGCGTTGATTGCAGCTTCGATGGTTGCCTGTTCGGGCCATCAAGAACGTTCGATGAGCAAAATGGCCGGTGATTGCGGCGACTACCAATGGGATATGCGCAACGAATTCGCGATTGCCGACGCGGGCGCCGAAGCGACGCCGGTATTCGCAACGGCCGACGCGTCTGCGGTGCCGGCGGCGCTTAACCGCAAACTTGCACTCACATTGTTTCCGACAAGCGACGTGCGCTTTATTGTCGATCCCGAAAAGCGCGGTAAGAAAGGCGATGAATTTGCCGGTATCGCGAAAGTGCGCGTCGATAAGGATGGCACCTATCGATTTTCGACGGTGATTCCTTACTGGATTGAGATCGTCACCGCCGGCGGCAAGCGCGTGAAATCGAACAAATTCGAAATGCAATCGCAATGCAAAAAGGTTTTCAAAAGTGCTGCGTTTCCGCTTAAAGCGAACACCGATTATTGGTTGCAAATGAGCGCGAGCCGCGCTAAAGATACCGCGATTATTATCACCAAGGCGCCTTGACATATGGCCTGAGAGCCGGATCTATACTGGCTCTCAGGTTGATTTGATTTGATTTGCGTAGGGCGGGTCCCACCCGCCAAACGATCACAATGAATTGGCGGGTGGGGCCCGCCCTACGGACATGTTTCCAACTCAACCGCTAAAACTTTCCGACTGCGTCAATCA
>JANOGO010000122.1:0-5080 GCA_031406045.1 Pseudomonadota bacterium | reverse complement strand
CGAAAAAGATAAATTGCTGATTTTCACCGCTTCGTTATTGGCTGAGCGCCGTAAGGCGAAGGGCTTGAAACTTAACTATCCCGAGTCGGTTGCTTACATCAGCGCCGCGATCATGGAAGGCGCTCGCGAAGGACGCAGCGTTGCCGAGTTGATGAGTTTTGGTACGACCTTGCTGAATCGTAGTGAGGTGATGGAAGGGGTTCCGGAAATGATTCCCGACATTCAAGTCGAAGCGACATTTCCCGATGGAACTAAGCTCGTCACGGTTCACAATCCGATCGGATAAGCGCATATGATTCCCGGCGAAATGAAAATCAAAGCGGGCGAGATCGAGATCAACAAAGGTCGCGAAACCATCACGATTACAGTAGCAAATACCGGTGACCGGCCGATTCAAGTCGGTTCCCATTTCCACTTCGGTGAAGCTAATGAAGCCTTGACGTTCGAGCGCGGCAAGGCAACCGGATTTCGTCTGAATATTCCCGCCGGAACCGCCGTGCGTTTTGAACCGGGCCAGGAGCGCACCGTGGAATTAGTTGCGTTGGCCGGGGACCGCACCGTGTATGGCTTCAACGGCAAAATCATGGGCAAGCTCAATCGCGAAGGGAAAACTAAATGACGCGCCGCATGGATCGAACCGCTTATGCGGAAATGTTCGGCCCGACTGTCGGCGACCGCGTGCGCCTGGCGGATACGGATTTGTGGATCGAAGTCGAAAAAGATTTCACCGTCTATGGCGAAGAAGTTAAGTTCGGCGGCGGCAAAGTGATACGCGACGGCATGGGGCAAAGTCAGCGCACACACAAAGATGTTGTCGATACGGTCATCACCAATGCGCTGATTCTCGACCACTGGGGCGTCGTTAAAGCCGACATCGGCCTCAAGGGCGGATATATCGCCGCGATCGGCAAAGCGGGCAATACCGACATTCAGCCCGGCGTTAACATTGTCATCGGCGGTGCAACGGAAGTGATTGCGGGGGAGGGCATGATCGTCACCCCCGGCGGCGTCGATACCCACATCCATTTTATTTCGCCGCAGCAAGTGGACGAGGCGCTGATGTCGGGTGTCACGACGATGATCGGCGGCGGCACCGGGCCCGCTGCAGGAACCAACGCGACGACCTGTACGCCGGGGCCGTGGCATTTGCATAGCATGCTGCTTGCTGCCGATGGCTTGCCGATGAACCTAGGTTTTCTTGGCAAAGGCAATGTGAGTTTGCCGTTACCGCTAGTCGAGCAAATCGAGGCGGGCGCGATCGGCCTGAAACTCCACGAAGATTGGGGTACGACGCCGGCGGCAATCGACAACTGCCTTTCCGTCGCCGATAAAATGGACGTGCAAGTGGCGATCCATACCGATACGTTGAACGAAGCGGGCTTTATCGAGACCACCGTTGCGGCGTTCAAAGGCCGCACCATTCATAGCTTCCACACCGAGGGCGCGGGCGGTGGCCATGCGCCGGACATTATCAAAGTTTGCGGCGAAGCGAATGTGTTGCCGTCGTCGACCAATCCGACGCGACCCTACACCGTCAACACGCTTGATGAACATCTTGATATGTTGATGGTGTGTCATCATCTCGATCCCAAAATCGTCGAAGATGTCGCGTTTGCCGAATCGCGCATACGGCGTGAAACCATTGCCGCCGAAGACATCTTGCATGACTTAGGCGCCATCAGCATGATGTCGTCCGACTCACAGGCGATGGGCCGAGTCGGTGAGGTGATCCTGCGCACCTGGCAGACGGCGCATAAGATGAAAGCGCAGCGTGGCGCGCTCGCGGGCGATCGCAGCGATCATGACAACCAACGCGCCAAACGCTACATCGCCAAATACACGATTAATCCGGCGATCACTCACGGTATTTCCCACGCGGTCGGTTCCATTGAAGTGGGCAAACTCGCCGATCTGGTGCTGTGGAAACCGGCGTTCTTCGGCGTCAAACCATCGTTGATCGTCAAGGGCGGCATGATCATCGCCGCCGCCATGGGCGACCCGAACGCGTCGATTCCTACGCCGCAGCCGGTGCATTACCGCCCGATGTTCGGCGCCTTCGGCGGCGCGTTACAAGCCACGTCGTTCACCTTTGTTTCGCAAGCGGCGCTTGCTAACGACATTCGCGCGCGCCTCGGGTTAGGCAAACAAGTGATCGCCGTCAAAGGCACGCGCAAATTGCATAAGACCGATATGATCCACAACGATTACTTACCTAAAATCGACGTCGATCCGCAAACCTATCGAGTTGTCGCCGATGGCGAACATCTGGTCTGCGAGCCCGCTAAAGTATTGCCGATGGCGCAACGTTACTTTTTGTTTTGATGTCCGTCGACGCCGAAAACATTGCGTTAATCCGCCAGCGCGTTTCATCGCAGGAGCACTACGATGATCGTTTGGTTCTGCCTTTTGATCGTCGACAGAAGAGCCGCCTGCGAACGCGGTTGGAATCGGGCACTGAAGTCGGTTTGTTTCTCGAACGCGGTACGGTGCTGCGCGATGGCGACTATCTGCGCACCGACGAAGGCTTGCTGGTGCGCGTCGTCGCAGCGATGGAACAGGTTTATTTAGTGCGCTGCGAATCGACGTTGCAGTTGATGCGCGCGGCCTACCATTTAGGTAATCGCCACGTACCGCTGGAGATTGGCGACGGCTGGCTAAAGCTCAAACGTGATTCTGTGCTGCGCGACATGTTGCTCGGGTTAGCCGCAACCGTCAGCGACGCCGAACTCGCGTTCGATCCCGAAGCGGGCGCCTACGGTGGCGGCCATACTCACGGCGATGCGAGCCACCGCCCGATTATTCATCAGCACAAACCTTGAGCTTGCCGCTGGTTAGATTGCTGCAATTGGCGAGCCCGGCATTGCCGGTCGGCGCCTACAGTTACTCGCAAGGTTTGGAAGCGGCATGCGAAGCGAAGATCGTTCGCGATAAAGACAGCGCGCGGCGATGGATCAGCGACGCGTTGCAATTTAATATCGCAACGATGGAGGCACCCATCCTCGCGCGCATGTATCAGGCGTGGCAATCGGAAGATTCGAAATCAGCAGCCTATTGGAATCAGTATTTTCTCGCGTCGCGCGAGACGTCGGAGCTACGCGCCGAAACCGAGCAGATGGGTTACTCGTTGGCGAAATTGTTAGTCGATGGGAAATTTTGCGACCCGGCACGACTGGCGGCACTCACCGATTTGCAACCTAAAGGTTTTCCTACCGCATTCAGTTTTACCGCGGTTAGTTTCGCGGTCCCGATCGAGCAAGCGCTTACGGCTTACCTGTGGTCGTGGTTCGAGAATCAGGTCATCGCTGCGATGAAGTTGGTGCCTCTGGGCCAAGTGGCGGGGCAGGGGATGTTATTCAAGTTAGGTCAAACCATTCCCGAGGTGGTAGCGCACGCGCTCGACCTCGGCGACAATGAGTTGTGTAACCTCACGCCAGGTTTGGCGATATTATCTGCGCAACACGAAACGCAATACAGCCGATTATTTCGATCATAAGAATCATGGAAGACAAACAACCCTTAAGAGTAGGCATCGGTGGCCCGGTAGGCTCGGGCAAGACCGCGTTGGTCGAAGCGCTGTGCAAACGACTGCGCGATACTTACAACATCGCCGTCGTCACCAATGATATTTACACCAAAGAAGATATGGAGATTCTGGTGCGTGCCAACGCGCTGCCTCCGGAGCGCATCGTCGGCGTTGAAACCGGCGGCTGTCCGCATACTGCAATCCGCGAAGATGCGTCGATCAATCTGGAAGCGGTCGCAAGACTATCGCAAACTTTTCCGGGACTCGATGCGATCTTTATCGAAAGCGGCGGCGACAATTTGGCGGCGACTTTCAGCCCAGAGTTATCTGATCTCACGCTCTACGTCATCGACGTCGCCGGTGGTGAAAAAATTCCGCGCAAGGGTGGGCCGGGGATTACAAAATCCGATTTGCTCATCATCAACAAAATTGACCTAGCGCCTATGGTTGGCGCGTCGCTGGAGATAATGGAGCGCGACGCGAAACGAATGCGCGGCGAGCGGCCATTTGTCTTCACCAATCTCAAAAAGGGTATCGGGCTGGATACGGTAATCGGCTTCATCGAGCGCGAGGGGTTATTAAAAGTTTGAACATGCTAATTAGCCGGGAACAAAGCCTTTTGCTAATCGTCGACATTCAGGAAAGATTGGCGCCGGCGATTTTGAATGCCAAGGCGGTAGTCGCGAACGTTAAAAAATTGATTCAGGCGGCGACGCATTTTGAGATACCTATTCTGGCATCAGAGCAATATCCCAAAGGGCTGGGACAAACGCTAACGGAGCTACGCGAGATCGTACCGCCTGAAGATATATTCGAAAAAACTCATTTTTCCTGCCTGGGCGAAAAGGGGTTCGCCGATCGCTTGGGCCAGCAAGCACGCCGGCAAATTATTGTTTGCGGCATGGAAGCGCACGTATGCGTTCTGCAAACGGCGCTGGCACTCGCGGCATCGGGATGGACGCCGATGGTTGTTGCGGATGGCGTTTCCTCACGTCAGGCCGAGGATCGAGATTTGGGACTAATGCGCTTGCGTGACGCCGACGTAATGGTGGTTTCAACCGAAATGGTTTTGTTCGAGTGGATAGGGCAAGCCGGGACCGCCGATTTCAAAGCACTGTTGCCGTTGATTCGCTAAATGAGTCGGTACAATTTATTATTTAACATAATATACATTATACGAACTACGTCATGGGCTGTAAGGTGCAAGAACCAACGATTTTTTTGGATACAACAAGGCGGTGGAAAAAAGACCGGACTCGTTTGAATTGATGGTCGGGGCGAGAGGATTTGAACCTCCGACCACTTGCACCCCATGCAAGTACGCTACCAGGCTGCGCTACGCCCCGAAGCGGCGAATTATAACAAACAGCCCCGGCTAGGGGACACGCTTTCGATAATAAAAGATGGGGGGAAACAGAGGGAAAGCGCAATGCGGACGATTCCCGGAGGACTTTGTTTTTCGGCTGACAGCCGAGGAGGTCGAGACGCTGAACTGGTCGCAAATTGCGACCGGTTCACAGAAGCGCCGCGACCCACGTTTCACGCCGCCAGAGCCGC
>JANOGO010000087.1:0-4238 GCA_031406045.1 Pseudomonadota bacterium | reverse complement strand
CTTCCAAGCCGCTGTTTGCCACCAGCACCGTAACTTGGCTGATCGCATATTGGCTCATTAACGCGGCCAGCATGCCGGTGACGATTAACCACGGCATCTTGGAATAAAGCTGTTTCATGATTTTGCTCCGGTTTTGATTTTCGGTGAATACTGCTGCTTTTGATGGGTGAAATTCTTTAACTTCAATGTGTCATTCCCGCGAAAGCGGGAATCCATTTGACGTCTCAAAATCAAATGTCCTCTAGATTCCGCCTTCGCGGGAATGACATAGAAAGGCATTACGCTTTCTGTTGCGATCAAAAAGCCGGAACGAATTTGACCGCATCCGCACTAGCTTGGCCATTGGCATCGCTGACTTCGACATACCCAGTTTTACCGGCGCCAAAGTTATAAGTACCGTGCAATACCCAACTACCGCCGGAGATTTTTTGGTTGAACGTTTTGGTGACAGTTGCGGCTGCCGAAACCACTTTGATCGGCACATTCACCGACCGGTTCGGATGGCTGCTCCACCATACGAACAGCTGGTAGTTGCCCGCTTTAACAATATTCGGCGTGAAGCGATACGTATCGGATGAAGCGCCGCAACTGTAGAGCGAATTTGCACCGTATTTATTGATCGCCGACGACACACACCATGCGCCGGTAAACGTGCGTCCGCCCGCGCTATCTTGCAAACCGGCATTGGCGTTATCCAAAATAATCTCGCCGACTGCTGCACCGGCCGCACTCACCAAGTACCACACGGTTTTATGGGTGGCGCTAATCGCAAACGAGTTGGTATTTGTGGCGATGCGTTGCTTGATGGCGCCCGATGGATCGATCGCATCGATATTCCAAGGCCCGCCCGGCAACGTGATGGTTGCGCCCAGGCCCTGCGCCAATGCGGGTCCCGTGCCCCACAAATTCGCGACGGTGGTGCGTGCCGCGTTCCAGCCCATATTTTGATTTTCCGATCGCCCCAGCGCGGTGAGCAATAATTTGCTCGACTGCGCGATGGCTTTATTGTCCAGCGCGACCAGGGTTAGATGCCCATGGCCGTTGCCATTAATCGCGCCGAATTGCACCCGCACGTCACCCAATGTATAGATTTGTCGACTCACTTTGCCCATCGCGATGCGTGCCTTCGGCGCACTTAGCGTCATCGTTGTTTTTGCGCTATCCCAAGTAAGCTCGTTGGTATCGGACACGATCGGATTGCTCAGCGTTGGCAAAAAATTAACCGTCGTTGCTGCGTTACCTGGAATCACATCGATTGCGGTACGGTGTCTCAGCGCGATTTGTTTCGACAATCCGACTTGCCGCCAAAAGCGATCGAAGCTCCCCCACATCACACCGGCGTCGCCTTGATCGTTACGAACCGCGGCATCACTCGCGGTTAGCGTCACCAACTGTCGCCCCGGTTGAATGACGCCGGTACGAAACATCAGCGCGGCCGTCGGCATAAAGCTCATGATGGAAGGATGACCGATGCCGGTAAACCAATTGGGAATTTTGTTGTAGTCGTAACCGAATGTCAGTGTTGGCCCATCGCTAAACTCGCCGGCATAACCAAAAAAGTACAGCCCATCCCAGTCTTGAAAACCGGCTGTCGCAACCAACCCCGGCAATGTTTCCGCCGCGTAATCGTTCGGTGCAGGAATGTTGTATTCGCTAACGGTGTACGGCTTACCAACGATGCGGCTGGCCGCGAGTCCGGCTAGTTCGCCGCCGTTACCATCGGCGAGTTGCGAGGTGTTGGTAATACTCCAATCCTTGTCGTCAAATGGCATGCCGGGAAATTGCGGATGCTGCCAATACGCGTGACTGTCCACTGCGTCCGCAACGGCTTTATCACGCATCACCCCAGCCATGCCGCCATACACAATTTGTGTTTGGTAAACCATTGGCTTCGCAGCCAGATCGGTCTTCACGAACGCCCGCGCGGCAATGGCATGGGAACGCTCGGTGTCGATCAAGAAAGCACTGAAGTCGCGTTGCGCGATGGCACTGAGCGTCTTCGCCGTGAACGGCAGATTATTGCTTTCGAATGTTTGTGCCGACGTGAGCGCACCACTTGAAATAGGTACGAGGCTGACGCTCGCAATATCAAATACCCCGAGCTGATTTTTTGCACTGAAATTCACGCGAATGTGATTCGCTTGGGTTCCGCGGGCGATAAAATCGACACTGTACGATTTAAACGCCGTGGTCAGTGCGACCGGTTCGAATGTAGCAACGCCGGAGAATGGATCCTGATCCAACATAATCGCTGAATCGATTGTGCGAGCCGCGTTCGATCTCGCAGAAAACGAAAACCGATATGCTTTGCCCTCGACCAAATTTAAGGCCGGGTAATTGAGTTGTAACGCCCAATCCGCTGTACCGATTCGTGTCGTGGTCCAGCGAATGCCGGGTGTGCCGGCGGGGATCGGTGCCAGCGTTGCAGCCGAGCCGACGTTGGATTCGGCTATCCAGCCGGCCGCATTATTGATGAAATTCGCATTCGGCACGAGGTTGTTGCCAACCGTACCGTCATTGACGCCCCAAGCCGTTCTTAACGCCGATGTCGTAACGTATTTCGCACGTAGCCAAGCCGTCCACTGGCGCTTAATTTCTGCGTTCAGCGGTTCCGGTAACGTGGTAAATTTCACCGCCTCAAACATACCGACAGTGTTTTCATTATTGAGTTCGATGAAGGCGACTGCCGGATCTTGCGTATAGACCAACCCGGTATAAGGATTTTTATGTGTCAGTAAGCCCCGTGCGAATTGCTTGAACTGCGCAAAATAAGGCGGGTAAATCAGATCCAGACCCTTGCTGAAATCGAAACTATCCGGCGTCCCAACATACTCCCGCAAAACGTGTACGTTGATGTTCACGTAGATGCCTTGCTTCTTCAACTCCGCAACAAAAAAATCTAACTTATCCAGATTCGCGGCGTTAAGCGTGCCGTCGTCGGGATCGTTTAACAATGACGTCACGCCCCAGTTAAATTCCATCGCATGCAACCGAACGATATTTACCCCGGCTTTAGCCAAGTGTTGCGCGATCTTCGTTGCGATGGATTTATCTGGGAACGCGGACTTGCCCCCAATATTGACGCCAAACAATTTCAGCCGTTTGCCGGTACCATCAACGATCACGCCATTTTGCGCACGTAAAAATCCGTTTTTCCCGGCAGGCTTTTCATTCAAGTAGGAAAGATCGATCGGCGATGGCGCCACGTCGAATGCGGAAACATTAAACGCAAACCAACCGGGCGTCGTGCTATTGACCTGAGCCTGAGCCGTGCCAGAAACAATCATCGACCAACAGGCAAACAAAATTATTCGTTTCATTTTTCCTCCCTAGAACGCCGGAACGAGTTTGATCGCGTCGGCGCAGGCTTGACCGTTGCTATCTTTCACTTCAATGAATCCAGATTTACCGACAGCAAAGGTGAAGGTTCCCAGCAGCACCCATTTGCCGCCATTAATTTTTTGATTCACATTCACGACTGACGTGCCGGCTGAATGCTGCACGCTGATCGGCACCGTCGCCGAGCGGTTAGGATGCGCGGTCCACCATGCGTAAACTTGATAGCCGCCCGCTTTGGCAATGTTCGGCGTCCAGCGATAACTATCGGTGCCGGCGCCGCAGCTATACAACGAGTCCGCACCGTTCGGCGCTGCGGCCGAAGATT
The DNA here is from genome assembly GCA_031406045.1 of Pseudomonadota bacterium. Lineage (GTDB taxonomy): Bacteria > Pseudomonadota > Gammaproteobacteria > Burkholderiales > JALYOK01 > JALYOK01. The sequence continues at coordinate 574 of JANOGO010000087.1, read as the reverse complement.
TACACCACTGCCCAATGAAGCTTCTGCCTCCAGCGACGTCTTGCACCCCTAACGCAGCGTTATCGACAATCACATCAGCAACGCGAAACGTCGCGGCGAGAAATTTCGAATCGTTCATCGTGATCGCGCACACGCCGTTGCCGCCGCACGGCCCGCCCCACTCGAAAAATACCGAGCCGGGATCAGGCGTCGCGGTCATTTGAACGACTGTGTTCAACGCAAAATCCTCAGTGCAATCGGAACCGCAATCGATTCCGGCCGGCACCGATTTAACTTGGCCGGTACCGCTGCCCGCTTTGCTGACGGTAAGCTTTGCCGTTGCCGGTCCGGTTGCGGGGACCAGGCGAATCGCATCGGCATTCGCTTGGCCGCCGCTATCGCTGACTTCCACATAACCGCTTGTGCCAGCATTCAGGGTAAATCGCCCGAGCGCGGTCCAAACGCCGCCGCCGGTTTGTTGATTGAAGCTCATCGTTGTCGTGCCGCCGGCGTGTACCACTTTAACCGGCACTGCGGTTCCACGATTGGGATGTGCAGTCCAACGCACGTAAACGTCATAAGCGCGATCACTCGG
>JANOGO010000070.1:0-5126 GCA_031406045.1 Pseudomonadota bacterium | reverse complement strand
GCGACGATGCCCGCGACGTGGGTGCCATGAAAATCGCTCACGACCGCGCCGCAACTTGCGAAATTGCCGGTACGCGCTTCGCTTGATGTGATCCAATTGCCGGGATCGGTCGCGTCGTTGTCACGGCCGTTGCCGTCGTTTGCGGTGTCGAACGACCCATCGGGATCTTGGCCGATGAAATCATAGCCGGCGACCTCGCGGCCGCTTAAATCTAAGTGGCGCAAGATGCCGGTATCGACGATCGCAATAATTGTTGATGCCGAGCCGGTTGTGATGTCCCAAGCGGCCGGCGCGTTGATGCCGCCGACTGTGTTTGACAGATACCACTGCGAAACAAGAACCGTGTTGGCCGAGCCATCAAAATCGATACCGGGGCTAAAGCCGGGATCGCTGGGTGTGCGTGCCGGGAACATTTTGTAGTCCGGTTCGGCGTATTCCACGTCGGGGTTGGCTTGGATTTGCTGCGCCAACTGGCGCGCCTCGGCGTTACTGACGGACGCAGGCAACGCCATTAATTCTAACTGCTCGCCGAGCGAGCGTACGTGTTGCAGCGATTGCCCGGCTGACGCCGCAAGCGCTTGGGCGCGCACCGCGCCGCTTGCGACGGCGGCGTTTGGCAGGCGTTTAAATTTTACGATCAAGCGATTGGTCGATTGCGCAGCGCGCGTGGCGATGCTCTGTTGCAGCCATTTCGGCGTGCGATAGGATTCATCTTGCGCCCAACTGAAATGGGAAACCAGCGCAGCGCAAAAAATCGCGACAACGAAAGCCGCTTTGTTATTGACCATTCTGCTTTTCCTTTTGCGGTTTTAGTTTTCGATCCATCTCGGCGTACTCGACATCCGGCCGCGCGGAAATTTGTTTCATCGCTTCGTTCAACGCCGGATCGTCGGCCGATCCGGTGAGCACATAAATCTGCGCCCCGCCGGACATCGGGCGGACATGGCGAACCTTCATCTTCGCCGTTTGCGCGAGGCTCTTTAACAGCGCCGGTGTTGCGGGCGCCGTGCTCGCTTCTTTAAATTTGATAATGATCTGCGCGACATCGTTGCCGGTTTTCGATTCGGCGCAAACGCAGCCGGTGATGCTCGCTAAAACCAACGTCAACGCGAAGAAAAATCTTGAAAACAATTTCATAACGTTCCCAATTCGGGTAAAAATCGATTAAGCCAGCAGCCGCACGGGTACTGGACTGTGGCGATGCATGCCTGGAACGCCGCTCTGGTACTGCCTCGCAGGCCAGTCACTATTGAATAAGCAACGCGTCATTTAATCAACGTATTCAATTCAAAAATCGGCAATAGAATCGCAACCACGATCAGCAATACCACCACACCCATCACTAACATCAGCATCGGCTCGAGCAAGCTGGTCAGCGTTGATACGCGGCTTTCGATTTCCTGCGCCTGGCTCGAAGCGACGCGCTCCAGCATGTCGTCAAGCTTGCCGCTTTGTTCGCCGCTGGCGATCAGGTGCACCATCACCGGTGGAAACATTTTGGTACTCGCGAGCGAGCGCGACAGGCTGCCGCCTTCGCGTACTAATTTCTCCGTCTCGATTAACGCCTGCTTCATCGGCAAATTACTCACGACACCCACGCCTGCCTGCAGCGCGGTTAACAACGGCACGCGGCTCGACACCAAAATCGCCAATGTTGAGCCGAGCCTTGCCGTATTAACGCCGCGCGCCAAACGCCCGATGACAGGTAGCTTGAGCACGAAGCGATCGAAGCGCATGCGAATCGCCGGCTGCCGCAGCGCGCGCGCAAATAGCCAGCCGCCGGCGACGAATGCAATGAGCCAGTAGACGCCGGTCGCGACCAGAAAATCGGATAGCGAAATCATCATGCGCGTCAGTAACGGCAAGGTTTGTTTGGAGTTGGCGTAAACCGCGACGACTTTCGGCACCACATAAGTCAATAGACCCGTCACGACCAAGATCGCGACGAAAGAAACGACTGCGGGATAGACCATCGCAGTGGTCGTCTTGCGCTGTAGCGATTGCCGATCTTCGGTGTAATCTGCCAAGCGATACATCACCTGCGAAAGCTGCCCGGACTTTTCGCCGGCCTCGACCAGCGTCCGATAGAGCTCGGGAAACACCCGTGGGAATTGCGCCATCGCGCGCGCTAGCGTTTGCCCCGCCAACACTTCGCCGCGAACCCCGGCCAATACTTGTCGGATGAATTGGTTATCCGCTTGCTCGATCAAGGCATTCATCGTTTGCTCAACGGTTAAGCTGGCACCGAGCAGCGTCGCAAACTGGCGCGTGAGCAAGGAAAGCTGTGCGATCGAAAGTTTACGCCGCGAGGCTTTGCGCGTGCTGACTTTGCCCGGCGCATCGGATTGCTGCGTCAGCCCTTCGACCTCGATCGCCGTCAAGCCCTGCTCGCGCAACATCGCGCGCACCTGGCGCTGGCTGTCGGTCTCCAGCACGCCTTTATGCAGGCGGCCGGTGCTATCTAAGGCTTGGTAACGGAAGCCGGCCATTTTTTAGTGCGTGAGGAGCGAGGAGTTAGGCGTGAGGAATGAGTGGCGCGGCGTGTTGTAACTATCGTCAATGGGTTAACTTTCTCGTGTTACACGCACGATCTCTTCAAAACTTGTCAGGCCTTCGGCAACCCAGCGCATGCCGTCTTTGCGTAGGCTGATCATGCCGCTGCGCGCGGCGTGATCGCGGATGTTTTGTTCCGCTGCGGCGTCGTGGACCATTTGGCGAATTTCGTCGTCGACGGTGATCAGTTCGTAAATTCCGCTTCGGCCTTGATAGCCGGTCCAATTACACGCTGCGCAGCCGACGGCGCTATAGATCGTTTGCGGAATCGGATCGCCGTTAAACGCCTGGCGGACTTCTTCTTCGGGTGCGTGGGGTTTGCGGCATTCTTTACAGGTGAGGCGCACTAAGCGTTGCGCCAGTACGCCGAGCAATGTTGACGCAAGCAAGAACGGTTCGATGCCCATATCGATCAAGCGTGTGACGGCGCTGGCGGCGTCATTGGTATGTAGCGTCGCCATCACTAAGTGCCCGGTCAAGCTCGCTTGCACGGCGATCTGCGCCGTCTCCAAATCGCGAATTTCGCCAATCATGATGACGTCGGGATCTTGCCGCAAAATTGCGCGCAGCGCCCGCGCGAAGGTCATTTCGATGCGCGCATTGACTTGCGTTTGGCCGATGCCATCCAAATCGTATTCGATCGGATCTTCCACCGTCATCATGTTGAGCGACGCGGAATCCAGGCGCGACAGCGCGGCGTAAAGCGTCGTGGTTTTTCCTGAGCCGGTCGGCCCGGTGACCAGCACAATGCCATGGGGCTGGTGGATCAGCGTATCCAGGCGCGTTAGTGTGATGGGCGGCATGCCGAGTTTGTCGAGTTTCAGGCGACCTGCTTGCTTGTCGAGTAAACGCAAAACAACGCGCTCGCCGTGGCCGGTTGGCAAGGTCGACACGCGCACATCCACCGGCCGCCCGGCTAGACGCAACGTGATGCGGCCATCTTGCGGCAAACGTTTTTCCGCTATGTCGAGCTGTGCCATGATTTTAATGCGCGACACAACGGCGGCATGCAAAGCGCGCGGTGGTTCGAGCACATCGCGCAGCGCGCCGTCGACGCGAAAGCGCACGACCGAACGATTTTCGAACGGCTCAATGTGAATATCCGACGCGTTTTCGCGCAGCGCTTGGGTCAGCAGCGCGTTGATCAAGCGGATGATCGGCGCGTCGTCTTCGGCTTCCAGCAGATCGGTGATCTGCGGTAATTCTTGCGCCAGCGTCGCCAAATCCATGTCTTGGCCCATGTCACCGATGAGTTGCTGCGCTTCGTTATCTTGGCGCGCATAAACTTGCGCGAGGGATTGCTCGAAGCGCTCTTTGTCGAGCACCATCGGCCGCACCGGCTGGCGTAATATACGGCGCGTTTCGGCCAACGCGCTGGATTCTAAATCGTCACGCACCCATAACTCGATCGCTTCGCCCACTTGGCGGATCGCGATCACGCCTTTGGCTTTGGCGAAGTGATAGGGCAGGCGCCGGCTGATCTGCGGATCGGGGTGGCTTAACGCGCTGGGTTGCGGGCTGGCGAGTTCACCGGCCCGGGCGATGGTGTTCACGGCTGGACCGGTTTTAGCGGATCGCGGTGCACATTTTTTGGCCTCGATGGCGGCTCAATCGGTGGCGCTTCTTCTTCCGGTGCAGTCGCTTCCGGCGACGGCGCGCTGATCAACGGCATCGCAACCGCGTTCTTAGGTATTTTCGTTAGAGGTGCGGTCGATGATTTTTTGATGCTATTTTTTTCTTGCTTCACCGGCGCCGGCGGGATCGCCGGTAATTGCGGCACCGGCATATCGGGCAGAATCCAGCGGTGTTCCGGCGCGGTGAGACCTTGTTCGTTGCGGATGTAGTCGTAGCGCTCGTTGGTGATCAGTTGCGGCGCTTGCGTGTCACGCAAAATCACCGGACGGATGAACACCATTAGATTGACTTTGTCGCGCGTGCGTTTTTCGTACTTGAATAAGTTACCAAAAAACGGGATGTTGCCAAGTATCGGCACTTGATCGACATTGACGCGCACTTCGTCTTGGATCAAGCCGCCGAGCACGACGATTTGGCCATCGTCGACCAAGATGGTCGAATCGATCGAACGCTTGTTCGTGATAAATCCCGCTGTGCTGTTCGCGCCCAAGCTCGATACCTCTTGCGACAGAGTTAGCTTAACCGTGCCGCCTTCCGACACCGTTGGTTTTACTTTGAGTTGCAAGCCGACGTCTTTGCGTTCGATGGTTTGAAACGGATTGGCGAGGCCACCGGTCGTCGCGGTTTGTGTGCCGGTGATGAACGGTACGTTTTGACCAACGACAATTTTTGCTTCTTCGTTATCGACGGTCAGAATATTTGGCGTCGACAGAATGTTCACGTTGCCGTCGGCTTCGAGCGCGCGGGCCAAAATACCTAAATTGAAAATTTCCCCAATGCCTGGGATATTGATGCGACCCTTTATGATGCCAATATTAAATCCGGGACCGGCACTCCCAAGGTTGGCCGCCACGGCGCCGATATTGTTATTGGGGCCACCGGTATTGAAGTTTGTCCCACCAACGCCACGTACGCTGGAGTCATTTGCTCCGCTTAAG
>JANOGO010000065.1:0-7799 GCA_031406045.1 Pseudomonadota bacterium | reverse complement strand
CATTCGCGGCAATGATGGTGAGGTTATTCGATTGATATCAACGAGAAAGGCAGATGCCCATGAGCGCGCGCAATACCGTGAAGTTTAAACTTGACCCTGACAAATCCGTTCCGTTGAGCGCTACGCAGCGTAAACGCCTGGCGGCGGTGGCGGCGATGCCGGATGCCGACATTAACTACAGCGATATTCCGCAGCAACAAGGTGCGATCCAATGGACAAGGCCAGGCGTCTTGGTGTCATCTGAGAATAAGCAACAAGTCACGCTGCGACTGGATGCGGATGTATTGAGTTTCTTCAAAGAAACCGGCAAGCGTTATCAAAGTCGGATTAACGCGGCGTTACGTGAGTACGTCAAAGCGCACCGCAAATCGGCGTAGATTCGAGATTGCCTCTCCCATTGCCCACGCTGAACTCGACCTCTCGCGCCCGGCGAAGTGTCAACTATTGGGTGCCTAAATCGGTTCCAGCGGCGGCTTTGTAGCAACTTTCCAAATCGAGTTGTATGTCTGCAAACGCTGCGGACAGTACGCTCCGTTGTGCGGTGCATCAGTCGGGTCATGGCCGGTTTCGGATCAATAGCTTTGTATAATCAGCTTATAGAAAACATAACTTAGGCAGCCTCAATCGGCTTACTATTTCACGACGGCATACGCCTCGATTTCAATCAACAATTCGTCGAACACCAGCCCGGTCACGCCGACCATCGTGCTTGCTGGCGGGCGATCTGGCGAAAGATATTCGCTGCGTACTATTGAGACGAGTTTCCACTTAGCAGTGTCAAGATTTTTCACGTAGACCGTGAACTTGACCACATCATCGAACGTGGCGCCGGCTGCAGCCAAAGCAAGTTTCAAATTGTCGTATGTCTTGCGCGTTTGTGCTTCAAGGTCGCCTGGAAATAGCGTTTTGCTTTTTTCGTCCCACGCTACTTGGCCGCTGACGAATACCAGCTTGCCGCCGCGTGCCGTGGTGGTTTGGGAGAAGCTTGGGACATTCAGTAATCCTGGCGGTTTTAGGAATTCGATCGCGGGGTTATCGGCCGCTGCGACTGACAAGGAAAAGATACAGGCGAAGACAACGAAACATAGACGGCACATGGCGTTTTCCTTACGTAATATCGAACGAAATTAGTATACCGTGAACGTCAGCGCGAGCAAGATACTGATGGCATCTACTTGCATTCGAGCGCTGGCATCGTCAACGCTCGATGTTCATTGCGATTGTTCGCGCTTGCACATCGCCACGAACCGCATCCAGCCGCCCTCGTGGCGATGCATGCCTGTAAAGGCGCATGGATACGGGGTGGCCTAAGGCCATTGCCTCGTGGCTCGGTCGTATGCATGGACTAAAACACTAGAACGGATCATCTTGGTTCCGATGACGCCGCAGTGCTTCGGCCATAACCGCAATACAGGTTATGGCCGATTGCGGCGATGGTTACTTAATCGCGATCGGATTGATGATCGCCTGGACCGCGCCACTCAAACGTGATGGTCCGAGCGTAAACAGAAATTCCCAGGCTTTGTCTTTCACCATTTCTTCGGTGTTCATATTTTCAAGAATGTAGATTCCGTTTTCCGGTAGCAGGGTTTGATGCACGCCAAACACGCCAGCATCTTTTTCGAACGGCAATACTTCTAGGCCCCAAGAATCGGCACCGACAGCCGCAACGCCCAACGAAGCGAGATATTTCGCGCCGCCCACACCGAGTCCGGGCTCACCGCTGTTATAACGTTTGTCGTCTTTGCCGACTAAGCTTAACCAGCCGGTATAAAACAACACCACATCACCTTTTTCGATCGCTTTAACGCCTTGGCGTTTCATCGCTGCTTCGATTTCCGCTTGGTTGAACGCGGTGCCTTCTTTGAGCATTTGGCCGCCGTTGAGCAACGCCGTCATGTCCAATAAGATTCCGCGCGTCGCGATTGCCGGCACGGTTTCGATACCTAATTTCGTCAGGCCGGTCACCTGCGCGAAGTCGCCGGCTTTGTTGCAGTTGTAATACATGTTTTCGATGCCGATGTGGCCGAATCCATCCAACTGCGAGCCGACGCCGTTCCAACCCATCACGATATCGTCGTTATAGTTCAGCTTGTTAGGGCCGATCGTGACGCCACCAACCTGGCCCGGCTGGACCACCGTAACCGCATAGTTGCGCGGCGGATACGCCGGCGTCATGCGATTGGTTTCCATGCCAAGGCGATAGGCTTTGCCGGTTGTCACCAGCTTGGATGCAGCCAGCGTTTTTTCTTTGGTGATGTAATTCGAATTGCCGATTTGATCGCCCGCGCCCCACTTGGAATGTTGGCACTCGGCAGCGATACTTGCTGTAGTCGATAACGCAAATGCCGCGCATGCCGCTGCGACGGTTTTGACCGTGAAGTGATGAAACATGTCATTCCTCCTAGTTTAGGTTTCACAAGGCCGTGCACGAAGTTCACCGTCGGCACACCTTGCGTACAGTTAGACTGTCAACACGATTCTAACTGCGTAATCTTGATGAAGGCAATATCGTATTAACCCTACCTAATTTTCAAGTTGTTTCCCTATCGTCATCGCGATAGTTCGCTTTTCCGCCAATTCATAGCAGCACCGCCGCCCACGCCGACGATCAGCGCCATCGACCAAAACATCGCGCCGGCGCCGAGAACCGAGCCAAAGGCGCCGAATACCAGCGGCAAAACCACTTGGCTGCTATTGATAATCGTTGATCGCAATCCCAATGCTTCACCAACGCGCCCGGCGGGCGAACGCGAATGCACGAGCGACATGATGTTTGGTTGTGCCGCGCCGAGGCCGAGCCCGAGTACGAAAGCGACTGCCAGTAGCGGCATGAACGAAGAAAGGAATGGAAATACCGCAAAGCACGCACTCGCGCTGAATAATGTGTAGGTCAATATCTGCCATTCTGTAAATCGGCGAGAAAGCCGCGGCATCGCCAGGCGAATAACGAACGTTGCCAGCGCAAAGCTGCCGAGCACTAAGCCGATTTGCGATGCCGACAAGCCCACGCCTATGCCGTGTACGGGAATGACGAATGTTTGCAGATCCCAGGCCATCGAGATTAGGGACGTCGCGATCATCACGCGCCGTAATTCGACATGCTTCAACAGATCGAGCGGATGCCTCGCCTCAATTGGCTTCGGGGGGCCGTCGCGTGCCGGCAGCAATGCGCGATTCGCCCATAGCAGCGCGAGCGTAAGTAAGACTTCACCTACCAACACAACGAATGTGGCGCGATGGCCAAATGTATCGATCAGCGCGCCGCTCGCGACAGGGCCTATGAATCCGGAGACCGACGCGCCAAGCGCAAACCAAGAAAATACCGCCTGGCGATTGTTCGGATCGGCGCGCTCGCCAACGACATGCTGGATCGCAAGCATCGCCAGCATGCATCCGCTACCGACCAATGCGGAAGAGACCATCAATGGCGCTACGTCGGCGGTTGCGTAAGGGAAAATCGCGGGCAGTAACATGCCGCCGAGCATGAGCAGAGCACCGATCAACGTCGGGCGCCAGGGCCCGACCGCATCGAGCCAGCGGCCGGCAGGCATCGCAATCAGCATCGGCACCAGGGAAAATAACGCTAAGATCACACCGACCGTAAACGTGGACGTTTTGTTTTCGAGCGCGTACAGCGAAGCGGTCATGCGCGCGGAGACCAAGCCCATGTGAGCAAGCACGGCAATCGCGATGATTCGCGCTAGTTCCACGATTGAATTCGGCTCATGACTGTGGGTTTCGATGCTGGATCGGAAATCGAGAATACCAGAATCCGTAAAAACTACGCGATTCAAGAATCTGGACGAGGCGCGAAAATTGATAAGAAAACGCAAGCCATTGCGCTGGACTGGAATTGTTGAGTTGCTTGCAAACGAATGGCCGTTTCGTTGTCAATTGCGCTTACCCCTCATAGCCATAGGTTACCTCGCCCCGTCCTTGAGTCTCAGTGAACGCCGGGGTTGGGATGACGCGAGGAATGAAGCGCAAGCAGCAACTGATTTAGGCGAAGTTCGGTAAGCGCAATACTTATATGCAAAGCGTAGCTTAAACTTGATTGACGTATTCGTCAATAAATTTTAAGATACTATTGATGAATTCGTCAATAATAAAATCAAGCACTAATCAGCGCGAACGGCTAGTCGAGGCATTGCGCGCGTTGGCACGCCAACGATTCACCAGCGACGCGCAATGGGCGCGCGCATCAGGCGTGCCTGCGGAGACACTGTCCAGACTTCGAACGCGGCTAACTTGTGACATTCGTACGCTTTGGGCATTGGCCGACGGCGCAGGTTGCGCGCTTGTCGCGGTACCGGTGGCAACGCAAGTCGGCGCAAGCCGACGACAATCGTTTGGCCGAGACTACGAATCGGCGCTGTTAGACCTGTGCGCGTCCGGCAATATCGATTCTGCTCACTGGCGCGCACAAGGCGACGCATTTTTAATGGGCGGCCTCGCGACGCTACTCGCCGGCGCGCATGGATTTGATCGAGCGCGCTATTTGCGCCTGGCCGAATCGTTGCATGCGGGCGTCACCACGCCAGAAGTATTTGCGCTATGGCTCAAGCGCAACACGATTCGCCCCGCTCGGTTCTTGCCCATGCTGCGCGCACGCATCGCCCATGCGCCCCGATAAGCGCGTTACTCAGGATTACCTGGCCGCGTTCGCCGAGGTTGTTGGGAAAATTGCGCAGTCTTTGAAAGGCGCTCCGGCGAACACACTTCCAGTCCGAATGTATGTAGCCGGAGGCGCGGCGCTGCAACTTCATATCGGTACGCGCGTGTCGGAAGATATCGACGCGACTTTCTCGCGCCGCCTCGTTTTATCCGATGATTTAAGTGTGTCCTATCGCGACATTGATGGCCAGGCGCGGGTCCTATATTTGGATCGCAACTACAACGACAGCCTTGGATTGCTGCACGAAAATGCTTTTGATGATTCGGTAGCTGTGACTATTCCAGGCGTGAACGCGAAGCTGGTCGACATACGTGTACTCAGCCGGCTGGATCTTGCGGTGAGCAAGCTTTCGAGATTTTCCGATCAAGACCGCGAAGATATTTTGGCGCTTGCGCGCGAGGGTTTGATAGGCTCGAAAGCGCTTCGCCGTCGCGCCGAGGAGGCGCTGAGCGGTTATATCGGCAATGTCGACGTATTGAGGAACACCATCGACATTGCTTGCCGTCTGATCGACGCGGTCAATCCACCTCGACATCGTTGATCCACAACGGAGTGACTGTTGGGCTTCGTGCCTCAGCCCAACCTACACTTTTTTCGCATTAACCCACGAACGCCGCCGGCACCGGATTCTCCCCGACGGCTTGGCGTAACACAGCCCAATGCATGGCTTCGTCGCCGAGAATGCTGGCCGCGGCTTTGGCAAGTTCGCGGTTGTCCAGAATCGGCACGGCGCTTAAGTATGCGGAGACGGCGCCGCGTTCTAGCTCGGCAGCGAAGCGCAATACGTCCGCTTGGTTCTTGAGTTTATCGGTTGGAAAGTTATAGCGTGCGAGTGGCGCGACGGCGCTGCCGCCGAGTTGCTTAACGGTGGCGGCGAGTAGATCGGCATGGGCTTTGTGGTGGCTTTGAAATTGCAAGGCTAAGTCGAGCACCGGTTTTTGCAGTAAGCCACTTTCTGCGCCGACTTGGTAGGCGGCGATGGCTTGTTGTTCGGCGGCTAACGCGCCGTTCAGAATGCCGACGTCGTTTGCAGGCGTGTCGGCAGTTGCTTTTTTGTCGGCGGCAGTTACCGCGCTACAACCCGCGAGCAATGCGATGGCCGACGCCGACAATACCGTGCCGGATTCGCGCAAAAACTCGCGCCGGTTGGATTGAAAAATCATATCAAAATCAAATTGGAATATGGCCATGGTGTTTCTCCTTTCGTTGGCAATGGGGAACCGTTGCGGCGCTAAACACCGCTTCGGGAAATTTTCTTAGAATGAACAACAGTCGCCGTGAACACCGAAGCAGCTTATGGACTACGACTAACCGGTCGGCGCCGGCATGGTGCGAATTCGCTCAAGAACACTCAGCACGGTGCGATCGCAATGAACCCCACCGAAAGCGAACGCCGAATCAAGTACCGCTTCGATATCACGGGCGGCGTGTTCGCGCAGCAGCCGGCGCGCGCGCAAAAAGCGCGTGCGTACGGTTGCTTCGGGAATCTGCAAACAGCTTGCGGTCTCTTCCGCGGTCAATTCTTCGAGCGCGCGCAAAACGAATACGGTGCGAAAAACTGTCGGGAGGCGCTCGATGTGTTTTTGGATAAGCTGACTAAGTTGATTGCGCATCGCGATTGCTTCGGGGCCGTTGCGCGATTCGGTTGCTTGCATTGATCCGCCATCGAAATTTTCCGCGTCCACCGCGTCGCCATTCGCAACCAACTGAGGTGCATGGGCGAGCTTGCGCTTGCGCTCCAGCGCTTCGTTGATCACGATGCGAACCAACCACGTCGATAGTTTTGACTGGCCTTTAAAACTGGCAAACTTGAAATAGGCTTTGACGTACGCTTCTTGCAATACGTCTTCGGCTTCTTCGTCGTCGCGCAGAATACTGCGTGCCGTTCGATAGAGCAGCCGATTGTTGGCGCGCATGATTTGCTCGAACGCATGTTCGTCACCGGAAGCAACTCGCGCCACCAAGACTTCATCCGATAGTGGTTGATGCGCCTTTGTTGTCGGGTGTTGCCGATGTACCAAAGTCAGAGTCATATACGTTCGATACTGTCCTTATCTGCCCATTAGATGGCGTTTTGGGTCGCCATGTTCCCACTAAATTTCCGACCCAAGGAAAGTGCTATGCTCGATTCTGTCATTTTTTTGTGAGAGCAGATTATGGATCTCGGTTTGAAGGGCAAATCGGTATTGATTACCGGCGCGTCGAAGGGCATCGGCCTCGCGTGCGCGAAGGCGTTTGCGGCGGAAGGATGCAACGTTCATTTAGCGGCGCGATCGGTGGATTTGCTTGCTGCGGCAGCGAGCGATATCCAATCGCAACACGGCGTAAAAGTGGTTACGCACGTTTGCGATCTTCGCGCCGAAGGTGCGGTGAAGCAACTGGCCGATGCTTGTTCTGCCGTCGATATTCTCGTCAACAATGCCGGCGATATTCCTGGGGGAAGTATCGAAACTGTGGACGAGGCGCTTTGGCGTCACGCATGGGAATTGAAGGTGTTTGGTTACATCAATCTCACCCGGGCAATGCTCTCGCACATGAAGCCGCGTGGCAAAGGCGTGATCGTGAATGTCATTGGCATGGCGGGCGTCACGCATCCGCCGGAATACATTTGCGGCACGATGGGGAATGCGGCGCTGGAGGCTTTCACTAAAGGAGTGGGCAAAGGCTCAATCGAATACGGCGTGCGCGTGCTCGGCATGCATCCGCCTTCAACGCGTACGGATCGAATTATTCAGTTATACAAAACCATTTCGAAAACTAAATTTGGCGACGAATCTCACTGGGAGGAATTACTCAACCAAACGCGCATGATCGAACCGGAACAAGTGGCGGATACGGTTTTGTTTTTCGCATCCGAACGTGCGAATCATTTATCCGGCGTGATGCTGAATCTGGGGACTTACTGATGAACATCGCCAAGAGCCAGTACCAGAGCGGCTCCCAGGGCAGCACTATAACTGCGCAAAATCCCAGTCGGGATCGGGCAGTTGGGTAAACAGGCTACGCAGCCCCTCTCCCCACTGCGTGTGGATCATGCCGAAATAAGGATCGCTCTCTAAAATTCGCCGCTGCATGCCTAGACGCAAACTGCCGTTGCGATACACGAGTAGGTCGATCGGCA
>JANOGO010000006.1:0-3307 GCA_031406045.1 Pseudomonadota bacterium | reverse complement strand
AATAAAACCGGCTGCAACTTTCATTTTTGATTGTGATTTCATTGCGTTTCCTTATCTAAGTTATTCAACCACCACGCCCGATAAATCCTCCTCGGCTTCAGGATACTTCATCTTTAAGTTTACAAGTGCCTCGGCCAAAAGCGAGGAGATAATCAGGTTTCGTTCGGTCTTCGAATCCGCCGGAATGACGTACCACGGCGCATTTTTTGTGCTGGTCGCGGCGAGCGCGCTCTCGTAGGCGAGGATGTATTTCTTCCAAAGTTTACGTTCACCCAAATCGCCGAGTCGAAACTTCCAACGCTTTTCCGGATCGGCGAGCCGCTCTTCCAGCCGTTTTTTTTGCTCGTCTTTAGAGATGTACAAAAAACATTTGATGATGATCGTGCCGCTATCGCTTAACAATTTTTCGAATTCATTGATGTGCTGGTAACGGCGCTCACATTCTTCTTGCGTGATCCAATCGTGAACTGGGACGATCAACACATCTTCGTAATGGCTGCGATTAAAAATGACGATCTCGCCTTTGCCGGGGACTCGGCTGTGAACGCGCCACAAATAATCGTGATCGAGTTCTTCTTCGCTCGGCGCTTTGAAGCTCGCGACGCGCACGCCGAGCGGATCGACCGAATTGAACACGTGACGGATCGTGCCGTCTTTGCCGGAGGTGTCCATACCTTGCAACACCAGTAGCACCTTGTGCTGATGTCCGGCAAAAAGCATATCTTGCAACTTATCGATCTGCTCGCTCAGCGTAGCGAGGGCTTGCGTGTCGAGCGCTTTATCGCCGCTGCTCAGGCGCCGTTCGTCCGGATCCCATTCTTTCAGTGTTACTTTCTTGCCGGGTGCGACAAGATAATTTTTCGCGTCGAATTTTTTCACCATGGCTTACCCTAACCGTTTCAGTTGTGTTTGCAAGGTGTTTAGCTTATTGCCAAAATCCGCCAAGCGTGCTTTTTCCTGCTCGACCACTTGCGTCGGCGCGCGCTCGACAAAGCTCGCGTTGCCGAGTTTGCCATTGCCTTTGGCGATTTCATTTTCCAGCCGCGCGATTTCCTTCGCGAGACGGGCTTGTTCGGCGACGACATCGATTTCGATTTTGAGCATCAGCTTGGCGTTGCTCACTACGGCGATCGGTGCACCCGCTTGATCGAGCGGGCCTTGCGCGAAGGTCACGTCGCTTAATTTTCCGAGCGCCTTCAAATAAGGCGCGAAGGCGGTTAGTTTCGCCGTGTCGCCTTCGACGACCAGCGGCACGCGTTCCGCGGGTGAGAGATTCATTTCGCTGCGCAACGTGCGAACGGCATTGGTCAGTTCCTTCAATTCGGCGATCGAAGCTTCCGACGCTTCGTCGATGCGGCTCAACTCCGCGACAGGGTAGGGCTGCAATACAATCGATTCTCCGGCGCGCTTGGCCAGCGGCGCTATTTTTTGCCACAATTCTTCGGTGATGAATGGAATGATCGGATGAGCCAAACGCAGCATCGCTTCGAGCACGCGCAGCAGGGTTCTGCGTGTGGCGCGTTGTTGCGATTCATTACCCTGCGCCATTTGGACTTTTGCGAGTTCCAGATACCAATCGCAATATTCGTCCCAGGTAAATTCATACACGGCACGTGCGACCAGATCGAAGCGCAGCGCGGCGAATTGATCGTTCGCTTCTTTTTCCGCGCGTTGTAGTCGGCTAGCGATCCAACGATCGGCTTGGGAAAATTCTAGATATTCGCCGTAACATGCTGCGGCGTCGTGAGGCTCTAATCCACAGTCCTTGCCCTCGACATTCATCAACACAAAGCGCGTTGCGTTCCACAATTTATTGCAGAAATTGCGATAACCTTCGCAGCGTTTAAAATCGAAATTAACGTTCATGCCGAGCGATGCGTAGGAGGCCATGGTGAAACGCAACGCGTCTGCGCCAAAGGCGGGAATGCCGTCGGGAAATTCTTTTTTGGTTTGCGTCGTGACTTTCGGTTTCGTCTCCGGACGGCGCAAACCGGTGGTGCGTTTTTCCAACAAGCTTGAAAGATCGATGCCGTCGATTAGATCGACAGGATCGATCACGTTGCCCTCGCTCTTGCTCATTTTCTTGCCTTCGGCGTCGCGCACCGTGCCGTGGATGTACACGGTTTTGAACGGCACTTTGCCGGTGAAGTAGGTGGTCATCATGATCATGCGCGCCACCCAGAAGAAAATAATTTCGCTGCCGGTGACGAGGACGTTTGATGGCAAATAAGTTTTGAGTGCGGGCGCTTCTTCCGGCCAGCCCAGAGTAGAAAAACATACCAGTGCTGACGAGAACCAGGTGTCGAGCACGTCGTTGTCGCGCGTTACTTTTTTGCCGCCTGCTTGTGCACATGCGTCTTCTTCAGTGCGCGCGACATAGCAATTGCCGTCGGCGTCATACCACGCCGGAATCTGATGGCCCCACCACAGTTGGCGCGACAGACACCAATCCTGTATGTTATTGAGCCAGTGCCGGTACGTCGCAATCCAATGTTCCGGCACGAATTTGATTTCCCCGTTCTCGACAACTTCGAGTGTTTTTTGCGCGATGGACTGTGATGGTTGGAACGCATGATCTGCTGGCGCCATTTTGTTCACCGCCATGAACCATTGATCGGTCAACATCGGTTCAAGCACCACGCCGGTGCGATCGCCGACGGGGACTTGGTGTTTATGCGCAACGACTTTGGCGAGAAACCCTTGTGCTTCCAGATCAGCCACCACCGCTTTACGTGCGTCGTAGCGATCCAAGCCGCGATACTTGACTGGCGCGTTGTCGTTCATACGCGCATCGAGCGTCATGATCACGATCATCTCGACACCATGTCGCTGGGCACAGGCGTAATCATTAAAATCGTGTGCCGCGGTGATTTTGACGCAACCGGAGCCGAAATCTTTGTCGACAAAATCGTCAGCGATGATCGGGATTTTGCGATCGCAAAGCGGCAGGTCGACGTATTTGCCAACTAAATGTTTGTAGCGCTCATCTTCTGGATGAACGCATAACGCGCCATCCGCCAGCATGGTTTCGGGACGCGTTGTCGCGATGGTCATGCCGCGCATCGGTTGGCCGTCCACATCGAGTTGCGGGCCATCGGAGAACGGATAAACGATGTGCCACATATGGCCGTCGCGCTCTTCCATTTGGACTTCTAAATCGGACACCGCGGTCTTGAGTTTCGGATCCCAATTCACCAAGCGCTTGCCGCGATAAATCAAGCCGTCTTCAAACAGCCGCACGAATACTTCCGTCACCACTTTCGAGAGCTTGTCGTCCATGGTGAAATATTCCAGCGACCAATCGGTC
>JANOGO010000011.1:0-2579 GCA_031406045.1 Pseudomonadota bacterium | reverse complement strand
GCAAATCCCGCAAGTTCCGGAACCCGGTGTTCTGGCCCTGCTAGGTTTGGGTTTAGCTGGTCTTGGCTTCGGTCAAACCCGCCGTCGTAAATAAGTTTAGATTCTAGTAGTACCGAAACGGCCTCCTAGCGAGGCCGTTTTTCATTTTAAGATCGGGGTTTGTGTGCATGTAAATACACAGCCAGCCTTCAATATCTATCTGAGTTAAGAGGCTTATCCAGTGCGGCTCTTCAACCACTATGGCTGAAGAGCGCCGTAGGTAGTGTGGCTACAGGCATACGTTATTGGAAGGTAGTGCGGATCACTATTTGGCGACCCGTGGCGCGCGGCCAGCCACCGATTCCCGCGAATGCTCGAATCTATAGGGCGGCTGTGCGTCAGTGTGTGTCGCGCTTGCGACGGCCAAATGGATTCCCGCCTTCGCGGGAATGACAATTGCGCGATCGTAAACGCCTTGATATCGTTTACCTTTTACGGCTACGGAACCGGCCGTGATGCCCAGCTTTAGTTTCAGACTAGCAATGTCGTTACACCTGCGTATAAATTCAATCCGTACCGGAAATTCATCGTCGTACACATACGGATAAGCGGTAAGCCTTGTGTGAGCGAAAATTATCTGATATAAGCTAGATGCAATCTAGATTAATTAAGGTGCATAATGCGTGAAATCGGTGCTTTCGAGGCCAAAAATAAATTGGGTACCCTGCTCGATTGGGTAGCAAACGGCGAAGAGGTGTTGATCACACGCCACGGCAAAGCGGTCGCGCGCCTCGTTCCGGCGATCCCGAGTTTCAATCGTGATAAAGCGCGCCAAGCCGCGCGCAGTCTGCTCGAAGCCAGCCGAGGCGTCACCCTGGGTGGTCTGCGTATCAAATATCTGGTGAATGACGGCCGGCCTTGAGTTTGGTAATCGATAGTTCGGTTGCGCTTAGCTGGTGCTTTGAGGACGAGCGCACCCCGGCAACAACGGATCTGCTGACGCAGATCACCGAAGCAGGCGCGATCGCGCCTGCGTTGTGGCCTCTGGAAGTCCTTAACGCTCTGGCCATGGCGCAACGTCGCAAGCGTCTGGATGCTACGCAGCGGCAACGCTTGGCGGGTTTCCTTCACGATCTGCCAATAACACTCGATCACGAAACCGCAAACCAGGCCTGGCTCTTCACTACGCAATTAGCGGAGGAGTTTCGGCTAACGATCTACGATGCAGCTTATCTCGAACTGGCGCAGCGTCTGAATTTGCCGTTGGCGACGCTAGATTTGGAATTGCGCGCAGCCGCGACGGCGCTCAACGTGCCGCTGCTTGGAAAGGTCGATGATGGCAGTTCCACGGTCGATTCCCTGCTTTAGTTCCAGGCCAAGAATACCGTCACGCATCCGCAAAAATTCGCTCAATACCGAAAATTCATTCTACGTTATATAACCGAGCGCAAAGTCTTATCCGGCGCGGTGATCCAGGCATCATGGCTGGAAAGCAGCGTGGATATTGCCTTTACAGGGATATCACTTGGAAATCGTTGCTAGTGGCGATAGGGGCTCATATGCGGCCGCAGGCCAGCCCCTCATTCCCGCGAAGGCGGGAATCCATAGAGCGGTTGTTCATCCACGCGGGCCATACTTGGGCAGGCCGAATGGATTCCCGCCTTCGCGGGAATGACAATTGGGCGAGCGCTATTGCAACTCAAATCGAACGGTTTCACGCAAGCCAAGGGCTTTCGCCACCGCGTCAATTCGTTCCAGTGCCGCACCTTTGTACAGCGTCGCTTCGTAGCGTTGAATCTGCTGCTCTTGGAGATTTAACGATTCTGCCAATTGCTTTTGCGTCATCCCGCGCGCGATTCGTGCTTTGATCAACCCTTCCGGCAAGTTGGTGAGCGAATCGTATTCGAACGACGTTTCGCCACCGGCGCGCAGCGATTCGTATTCAAAAAGCGCTTCGCGCAATTCCCGCAACTGACTTTCTAGCCCTCCCCGCGCCGCCTTGCGTAGCTTGGGATGAAGCGCATTATTTTGCTCATCGGCCTGGTTAAGCGCTGCTTCGAAACGGTCCGCCTCGGCTTTGGTAACTAAATATTGGCGTTCATTGGTAATCATGGCAAGTCCTTTAGATCAAGGGCGATAATGCCTTTGGGTTGTCCGTCGTGGTCGCGCTGAAAGAAATCGATAAACCGAGTACCGGCGGGATCCGCCGCTGCGTTTGCAACAAATGGCTCGCCGTGATATTTCGCCTTCTGCGCCGCACGCCGGTTCGCAAACTGCAGCAAAACTGGGTCCAATTTGTCGGCATCGACACCATCAACTTCCCAGCAGCCGTCGAAATCGGCTGGGTGTTCTTTAGCGGTCACGAAACTTCCATCGATATACACGCGGCGACATCCCGCATCTTTCAAAGACGTTAACATGGCTCGAAGGTCGGTTAATAAAAGTTTTCGATGCGGGCTCGCGCCAAAACGCTCGGCCAACTCGTCCCATGTTGCGATATGAATGCCTGGCAGAAGATTTCCTTGGCTATCAAATATCGGAATCATGACACAACTATAATGTTGTGTTAATAAATAATCAAGCGATGTTCTGTCGGTGCT
>JANOGO010000415.1:0-2150 GCA_031406045.1 Pseudomonadota bacterium | reverse complement strand
CATCGCCGCTTTATTGCCGGCCATCGGCCGCAGGTCGCCTTGAGCGAGCACCCGTGCCATATGCTGTTCCGGCGTGGCTCTCAGCCAAATGGTATAGCAGCTCGACAGCACCAGATCGAAGGTCGCCGATTCCGACACAATGCTGCCGCCGGTGGCGATCACGACGCGCTCGTGTTGCTTCAAAGTCGCCTCCAACGCGCGCCGCTCGAAGCGCCGGTAACCGGCTTGGCCGTACAACGAAAACAATTCGCTCAGGCCCATGCCGGCGAGGGCTTCCACTTCGCGATCGAGTTCGATAAACGGGCAACCGAGTTCTTTAGCAAGACGGCCGCCGAGCGAGGATTTACCCGCGCCACGCAAACCGATCAGCGCGACGCGTTGGCGCCGTTCTTGCTCCACTTTGCCATGATCGCGGACCAAGCGTTTGCGAATGTCGGTTAATGTCGATTCCGGTAGCCGCGCGAGGATTTGATTAATGAGCTGGATATCCGCTTGCGCCGGGCTTTCTTCTTGGAAAAAATAAGCCATCGGCAAATTCAGCGCGCCGGCGATTTGCTGCAGCAACAGCACCGAGATATTGCCTTTGCCCGCTTCCAATTGCGCCAAGTGGCGCTCCGATACTTGGGAGTGCAGGGCAAGGGCTTTGCGCGTCATGCCGCGTCGCGAACGCCAAGCACGCACGCGTTCACCCAGCCCGTGCAGTATTTCGAAAGGGCCTGCATCGCGGTCAAGCTCGTTGGCGAGAGAAAACGTGTCGGGCATGATGCAAAATAACGCATTAAATTTTGACGACATGAATAATAATGCATTTTATACCGACACACAAGCCGGTAATCGCAAGAATAAACAGCTCATCGGAACGCCTTGATAGACGCGGCGTTCCAAGTGGCATGCCTGGAACGCTAGGCTGGGCGCGCCTTGCAGCCAAGGTATTATTGAATTTACCGGTCGCGGAGAATGTTATTGCCTATGTGAGTGTTCGTTGAAGCTATCGCCAGCAAAAACAGGAGTTAATCGAATTTCTCGATATAGCGCGCAACTTGTTTGTTTCGATTGGTAATCATTTTTGCGACATCGTTAGTTCTGGGAAAAACCATCATTCGAATAGAAATTTGAATTAGTTCATAGGGTTGCATCTCTTTACGAATTGCTCTACCCTAGGGCTGCAAGTTTAGGACTCACCTAAAGCTGCCACAAGCGACGAGCGCTGTCGTTGCGGTGCGAATGGCAATCTAACAATAATAATCTGCCTTCCCAACCCTTGAGTTGGGACAAACTTTCGCCCATTAGCGCTTGAGCGGTTGCGGTACGCGTCCGATAGCAAAAAAGTTTCATACAACAAGGCTGTCCCAATTTAGGAGAAAGAATCATGGCCTCGGAGATCAAGCTGATTGCGCAGCCGCGCAACGGTAGCGGTAACCCCACAACATTCGACTACAAGCCGGGCGCAAAGCATCCTGCCGAGGCGGGTAATTTCTACAAAATCTCGGTGGACGGCAAAGAAGAATTGCCGGTCGGCACCAAGATTTCGCGCAAAGGAAATTCGCTTGTGTTCGAATTTCCAGACGGCACCAACTTCACTATTGACGAGTGGTGCAGCGTCAGCGATTCGCGCCTGACGGAGTTAGTTAACGGCGAAGCCTACAGCGTCAGCGATGCGGGCTATGTGCCGGCCAAGGATATCGATTCCGGCACCTGCGTGATTTGGGCCGATGCCGGCCAAGCCGGGGCAGTGCTAGGCGATAGCAGCGTTGCGCCTGTCACGACTGCCCCACCACCAGCCGGTGGTGACGATCATATGACTGCTGGCATCATCGCTGCGATTTTGGGTGCCGGCGCGCTCGCCGCGGCGGCAAGTAGTGGCGGCGGCGGTGGCGGCGGCGATTCACCGGATAAATCCGCACCGACGGCCGGCACGCCCGATGCACTGAACGAAGATTTTTCGCCAACCACCATTACCGCCGCAGCGATTAAAGCGAGTGACGACCGGGGAGCGAATCAAATTCAAGTTGTCAGCGCTACGATTAAATCTACCGACGGTGGTTTAACAAGTGAGGATGTTGAAATCATTGCGGGTAACGATGGCCCAGTTTTGCAATTGACCGAAAGCGGCGCAAACAAAATCGGCACCATTACCACGACGATTCAAT
>JANOGO010000422.1:0-2270 GCA_031406045.1 Pseudomonadota bacterium | reverse complement strand
ATACAATGATGGAATCCAAGTCTATAATCCTAAAGATTCTGTAAAAACTGCTAAGCTTGCTGATAAAAAAGTAAAAGGGATAGATAGAAAATTCACCGATGATCTGGATGCTCTGATTGCGTTGGGAACGGTACGAATGTTTCCTAAGCATACCGTGCTGGTTCAGGAGGGGGATAAAAGCGATCAGCTTTATGTGGTGATATCGGGCCGGCTGACGGTATTCCTCGCGGACGCGGATGGCAAGGAGGTCATTCTTGATTCGCTCGGGCCGCGCCAATTTTTTGGCGAGATGGCCTTGGACGGCGAGCCGCGTTCGGCATCGGTGATGACGGTTGAGCCATCGAGCCTTTGCGTTCTGCAGCGGGAACAATTCCAGCAATTTCTCGCCGACAAACCCGCGGCGGCGTTAGCCCTTATCTACGCGCTGATCAAGCGCGCGCGAGCGCTGACGCGAACGGTCGGTAATTTGGCACTGCTCGATGTCTACGGCCGCGTTGCACATTTGCTGATCGAAAGTGCGACGCAGGAAGACAGTCGGCTGGTCGTGACCGACCGCATTTCGCAAGTGGATATCGCGAAGAAAGTTGGCTCATCGCGAGAGATGGTGTCGCGCATCCTCGGCGACCTGAAGGAAGGCGGTTATATTTCGACAGACAATAATCGCATCGTGATTCATCAGATGTTACCGAAGCGCTGGTAAAAGCGGAATTGCGTTAAGCGCATGCTGCCGGGAGGCTTGCCACGCTTGGCTCGTGGCGAAGCATGCCTCGGAAGTCACTATTCAGAAGGGTTTCCAGGCACCGCCCTAAAAATACTACTTTGTCATTCCCGCGAAGGCGGGAATCCATTTGGCTTGTCGATTCGCAGACACACTATGGATTCCCGCCTTCGCGGGAATGACAAGAGGTTGCTTGGTAGGGTGGATCAAGCGCAGCGGATCCACCAAATGCCCTGAAGACACTGGGTCCCCGCCTTCGCGGGAATGACAGGCCGGCCTCGGGCCGCAGATCGCAAAAATACTGCTTCGTCGACGATTAAAAAACAAAAAAGGCGGCCGAAGCCGCCCTTTTATTCAAAACATTTCTAATCCGCTACTGTTTCACTACCTGCGCCGGCGCCAAGGTCGCATCGTTGACGACTAGCTTGGTTTCGAAGCGCAAATCGGCGGTGTCGACGATTTCAGCGCGCAGTTCGCCTTTTTCTTTCGGGAGAAAGTAGAACCGGAAATTAGGGTTTTCGCTGATCGTGAAATCGATATCGGCGGACATAACGAGCTTGTCGGAATAGTAGACGTTAACTTGTTTGATGAAGTGCGAATCCGGCTCATTCATCGCCAACCCGGAAAAATTCGGATGATTGATCATCAACTGCGCCAACACCGGTTTATCTTTTTCAACGAAATCGTCGACCTTAAATTTCATCTTGCCCATGTTTTTCAGTTGCGCTTCGGTTTTCATCACGGCGGCCGAGCAACCGCCGGCGGCGATAATGGTGCTGGTGTGCATCCATAGCGAACCGTCGTTCATTTCGGCAATGGCGCGCATCGGCGAATAGGTTTCAACGCGCACGCGCGTCTCGATATCGGCGCGGCCGCTTTCCGGCGTCATGGTGAATTTCACACCGACCGGCGAGGGATTGTTATCGATCATCAACCACACGTTTTTAATGTAGCGCTGCGGCGTTTGATCGACCTTGGTGCGAATCATCACCGGCACCACGGCCGCATCTTCGGCCTTTTTGGGAACCCACAGTTGCAGTACATCGGTAGCGTTGGCGTGAATCTCGCGATCCTGGAACATCATTTTGCGAACCTTGAGCCAATTCTCGTTTTGATCCGGATCGGCGGCTGCGCTCGCGACAAACGGCGCGGCCAACATACTAATGCCGAGCGCGGCAAACATTACTTTATGAATGGTTTTGAACATGATCTGCTCCTGTTAAATTTTTATCTAAGATTTACTGCCGGTCGGACTTACTTTAATAAAACTTTCCACTTTCACGTCTTTGGTGTCGACCACTTCGGCGCGCAATTCACCTTCGCCGTTGGGCGTGAAATAGAAACGGAAATTGGGATTCTCGCTAATGGAAAAATCCACATCGGCGGTCATGATTTGCTTGCCCGCGTAGGTGACGTTAATGGTGCGCACGTAATATGCCGGCTGGAACAAATGCGTCAGTTGGTCTTTCACTAACGGCGACGCGTTGGGATGATTAATCATCAATTGCGCGATGGTCGGCTCGCCCATGGCAACATTCGGATCGATTTTGAA
>JANOGO010000354.1:0-7522 GCA_031406045.1 Pseudomonadota bacterium | reverse complement strand
CCGACGCCGACCAAATTCAGTTTCTTTTCGAATCCTTTGGTCACGCCGCTAACCATATTGGCGATCAAGGCGCGCGCCGTACCGGACATGGCATTCGCTGCGATCGAGCCGTCGGCCGGTTTGATTAACACCTCATTACCTTCACGGGCGATGGCAATCTTGTCGCCAAACGCGTGCTTGAGCGAACCGAGCGGACCTTTAACGGTTACTTCGTTGCCGGCGATATTGACATCGACTTTATCCGGCACGGGAATGGGAGCTTTACCAACGCGAGACATAGGATTTCTCTTTTACGCTACGATACAAAGGACTTCGCCGCCCAAACCCGTGGCTCGCGCCTTGCGATCGGTCATTACGCCCTTAGAAGTCGAAATGATCGCCACACCCAAACCATTCATTACTTTGGGCAGATCATCGCGACCTTTATAAATACGCAAACCGGGACGGCTTACGCGCTCGATTTTTTCAATGACCGGATTGCCAGCATAATATTTTAGCGCAACTTCCAGCACTGGTTTTTTATCTTCGGTGCGCACCGCAAAATCATCGATATAGCCTTCGTCCTTAAGCACCTTGGCAATGGCCATCTTTAAGTTTGACGAGGGCATCGACACAGCCGTTTTTTCCGCACCTTGCGCATTACGAATGCGCGTCAACATATCGGCTACAGGGTCACTCATGCTCATTCAGATATCTCCGACTACCAGCTTGCTTTGACTAGGCCAGGAATTTCGCCGCGCATTGCGATCTCACGCAATTTAATGCGGCCGAGACCAAATTTTCTAAACGTGCCACGAGGACGTCCGGTCAATGCACAACGATTGCGCGTGCGGGATGGGCTCGCATTACGCGGCAAATTCTCTAGTTGAGCGCGCGCTTCCATGCGTGCCTCAACGGTCGCCTTAGAATTACGAATCATCGCGATCAGCTCGGCTCGACGCGTCGCATATTTCTTGACGACGTCACGCCTTTTTGCTTCTCGATTAATTACCGAAAGTTTAGCCATTCGCTACCTTAATTCCGGAAGGGAAATTTAAATGACGCCAACAGTGCGCGAGCTTCCGCGTCGGTCTTGGCTGTCGTTGTGATGGTGATGTTCATCCCACGCAACGCATCGATTTTGTCGTACTCGATTTCGGGGAAGATGATTTGCTCTTTGACACCGAGATTGAAGTTGCCGCGACCGTCGAACGACCTGGCGGATATACCGCGAAAGTCGCGAATTCGCGGAATCGCAATGGTAACCAGACGATCTAGGAATTCGTACATGCGCCCACTGCGCAAAGTTGCTTTGCAGCCGATCGGATAATTATCGCGGATTTTGAAGTTCGCAATGGACTTACGCGTCTTGGTCACCAACGGTTTTTGCCCGGCAATTTTTTGCATATCGGCAACGGCATTATCCAAAACCTTCTTATCCGCGACCGCCTCGCCTACGCCCATGTTCAAGGTGATCTTGGTGATACGCGGAACTTCCATAACCGACTTATAACCGAACTCTTTAACGAGTTGCGGTATCACGGTCTCTTTGTAATAACTTTGCAAGCGTGCCATCGTTTAATCCTTAGCGGTCTATTACTTCGCCGTTAGACTTGAAAAACCGCACCCGGCGGCCATCTTCCAAGACTTTAATACCTACCCGGTCCGCCTTTTGCGTCGCTGTGTTGAACATAGCAACATTAGAAATATCGACCGGCATATCTTTATCCACTATTCCACCGACCTGACCCTTCATCGGATTAGGTTTCATATGTTTCTTTACACGGTTGATGCCGTCGACTAACACTTTTCGATCTGGCGTTACCCGTAGAACGGTACCGCGCTTGCCTTTGTCTTTACCGGTGATGCTAATTACTTCATCACCTTTTTTAATCTTTTGCATGATCGCCTCTTACAAGACTTCTGGGGCTAGCGATACAATCTTCATGAATCGCTCAGTCCGTAACTCGCGGGTGACCGGGCCGAAAATACGAGTGCCAATCGGCTCTAGTTTCGCATTCAATAACACGGCGGCATTCGCATCGAATTTCACCAGTGAGCCGTCATCGCGGCGCACACCCTTAGCTGTTCGCACCACCACGGCACTGTAGACCTCGCCTTTTTTCACACGACCGCGTGGTGCGGCCGATTTAATGCTGACTTTAATGACGTCACCAATGCCTGCGTATCGGCGCTTTGAACCACCCAATACTTTGATGCACATTACAGAGCGAGCGCCGGTATTGTCGGCAACTTCCAACATTGATTGCATTTGAATCATGATTTTTCATTCCAACTTTTTCGCCCCGGGTACAACATTACAACTTAGGACGACTAGTTTTGGATTCCGTTAGGAGTTGAGTAATTCCACAAGCCACAGAGTATAACGAATTCCCACTCTACCGACAAGTGCTAAACGCTGCGCGCCTTTTCAACCAATTCCGCCACGCGCCATGCTTTGGTCTTGGAAATCGGCACCGATTCTTCAATAACAACTACATCACCCTCGGCGTAGGTTCCGGTTTCGACGTGAGCATGGTATTTTTTTGAGCGACGCTGGACTTTGCCATAAACCGGGTGGGTAACCGTGCGTTCGACCAGCACAGTAACCGTTTTTTGCATTTTCGCACTAACAACACGACCAGAAAGCCGGCGTTTCTCTTTAGTTGCACTCATTCTGCACTCGCTTTTTGATTGATCACGGTTTTCACTCGGGCAATATCGCGCCGCACTTTGCGAATCTCGGACAAATTGGTGAGTTGTTGTGTCGCCAGTTGCATACGCATACTAAACTGCGCTTTGCGCAACGATAGCAATTCTTCATTTAGTTCAGCGGCCGATTTTGCACGCAGATCTTTTGCTTTCATAGTTGTTACCCTAATTGCCGCGTTACAAACGTCGTCGCCAGCGGGAGCTTTGCTGCCGCGAGCTGGAACGCTTCACGCGCGAGTTTCTCGTCTACCCCATCCATCTCATAGAGCACTTTGCCGGGAACAATTTCAGCGACGTAGTACTCAGGATTTCCCTTGCCGTTTCCCATACGAACTTCAGCCGGCTTGGTGGAAATGGGCTTATCTGGAAAGATTCGAATCCAAATACGGCCACCGCGTTTGATATGGCGCGTCATCGCACGCCGTGCGGCTTCGATCTGGCGTGCCGTGATACGACCGCGTTCGGTAGCCTTTAGGCCAAACTCGCCAAAGCTAACTTTCGCGCCGCGCGTCGCAACGCCGCGGTTACGGCCCTTTTGCTGTTTGCGGTATTTAGTTCTAGCTGGTTGCAGCATTTCTCACTCCAGTCTTTCTCGTCTTTTTCTCTTGCTCGACAGGGGCCGCGATGGGTTTTTCGCCCGCTCCCATAATCTCGCCCTTATAAACCAACACGCGAACGCCGATCACGCCGTAGGTGGTTTTCGCTTCTGAAAACCCATAATCGATATCGGCACGTAGCGTATGCAACGGTACGCGGCCTTCGCGGTACCATTCGGTGCGGGCGATTTCGATGCCATTTAACCGTCCGGCACTCATGATTTTGATGCCTTGTGCGCCAAGACGCATCGCATTGGTCATTGCGCGCTTCATGGCGCGACGGAACATCACGCGTTTTTCCAATTGGCTGGCGATACCATCCGCAATAATCTGTGCATCCAACTCTGGTTTGCGAATCTCTTCAATATTGACATGCACCGGCACGCCCATCATTTTTTGCAGCGCGCCGCGCAACACTTCAATGTCCTCGCCTTTTTTACCGATTACCACACCGGGACGCGCACTAAAAATCGTGATCTTGGCGTTCTTCGCGGGGCGCTCAATCACAATCCGGCCGACCGAGGCGTGGGCAAGCTTCTTTTTCAAGTAGGCCCGAACCATCAGATCGTCTTTGATCATAGCTGCGAAGTTCTTACCTTCCGCAAACCAACGAGACGACCAGTTACGATTGACGCTTAGGCGAAATCCAATTGGATGTATTTTCTGACCCATAAATTATCCTTTGTCTGCCACGGTCAAAAAAATGTGACACGTTGGCTTCACGATTCGATTACCGCGCCCTTTAGCACGAGCGCGCATACGTCGCAGCATTTCGCCTTTTTCAACATACACGGTGGAGACGCGCAATTCGTCAACGTCAGCGCCTTCGTTATGCTCGGCGTTTGCAATCGCCGATTCAAGCACTTTTTTCATGATCTTCGCGGCTTTTTGCGGCGCGAACGTCAACAGATTTAAGGCACGATCAACTTTAAGGCCACGCACTTGATCGGCAATCAAGCGGCCTTTTTGCGCCGACAAGCGAACACCAAATAATTTTGCGGAAACTTGCATCATTGCCCTCTTTATTTCTTCGCGGGAGCCGCGACTTTTTTATCGCCGGGGTGACCCTTAAACGTGCGGGTGTGCGAAAACTCACCAAGCTTATGGCCGACCATGTTCTCGGAGATGTACACCGGGATATGTTGTTTGCCGTTATGAACAGCAATCGTCAAACCGACAAAATCCGGTAACACCGTGGAGCGGCGCGACCAGGTCTTGATAGGGCGCTTATCTTTTGTTGCCTGCGCAGTTTCGATTTTTTTGATCAAGTGGCCATCGACGAACGGGCCTTTTTTTACAGAACGTGCCATATGAGTTTCCCTTATTTCGCGTGACGGCGACGAACGATCATGACATCCGTACGTTTGTTCTTGCGGGTACGATATCCCTTGGCTTGCTGACCCCAAGGACTGACCGGCGGCTGACCGGCAGCGGTCTTACCACCGCTACCGCCGTGCGGATGGTCCACTGCATTCATGACGACGCCACGCACTGTCGGTCGAACGCCGCGCCAACGCATCGCGCCGGCTTTACCGATGGATTCGAGGTTATGCTCTTCATTGCCGACATCGCCGATGGTCGCGCGGCAATCGACGTGGACCTTGCGAATCTCACCGGAACGCAAACGTAACTGTGCGTAACTACCTTCCCGCGCGAGCAGTTGTACCGACGTTCCGGCCGACCGCGCCAACTGCGCCCCCTTGCCGGGCAACATTTCGATGCAATGAATAGTCGTTCCGACCGGAATATTGCGCAACGGTAGCGTATTGCCGGTTTTAATCGGCGCCTCTGGCCCGCTCACCAACTCCATGCCGACGATGATGCCTTTTGGCGCAATAATGTAGCGTCGCTCGCCATCGCGATAACAAAGCAGCGCGATGTGCGCGGTGCGATTCGGGTCGTGTTCGATACGTTCGACTTTCGCGATGATGCCGTCTTTGTCGCGTCGAAAATCAACCATCCGATAGTGTTGCTTATGACCACCGCCCTTGTGGCGCGTAGTGATGTGACCGTTGTTATTACGGCCAGACCCGCGTATTTGACTTTCCACTAATGCCGCAAACGGTGCGCCTTTATGCAATCCCGGCGTGACGACACGAATAACGGCGCGACGTCCGGGTGAAGTAGGTTTTAGTTTTACAAGTGCCATGATTTCCCCTATTCGCCGGTAAAGTTAATTTCTTGGCCAGGCTTAATCGACACGTAGGCGCGCTTGGTATCGCCTCGTTTTCCGATGTAACGACCAAAACGCTTCGTTTTGCCCATCGTGTTGGATACCCGAACCCCGGTGACTTCAACTTTAAACATCAATTCAACCGCCGCCTAGATTTCCGGCTTCGTCGCATCGGGAATCACCTCGAATATGACTTGATTAAACTTATCCGCAACATAGGTGCTCTTTTCTGAAATCACCGGCGCTGCCAAAATTTGCGTTAATCGTTCTTGGGTTGGTTGGGTGGTCATACCAGCACCTCTTCCATTTTCTTTACGGCGTCGCGCGTCATCAGGACTTTTGAATAGCGCACCAAATTTACCGGATCAGCGTGACTCACTTCGAGTACTAAGACGTTCGGCAAATTACGGGCTGACAGGAATAAATTATCGTCGGCCTGGCCGGTAATAATCAGCACATTGTCCATGCCCATACTTTTAAGTTTCTGCGCCAATTGCTTGGTCTTCGGTGCGTCGAGTGTAAGGTTTTCAACGACGGACAAACGACCTTCGCGAACTAATTGCGAAAGAATTGAACACAGGCCTGCGCGATACATTTTTTTATTCAGTTTGTGACTAAAATTTTCATCCGGGCTGTTCGGAAAAATCTTACCGCCGCCGCGCCACAATGGGCTAGACGCCATACCCGCGCGAGCACGCCCTGTGCCCTTTTGGCGCCACGGTTTGCGGGTCGATTTCGCAACCTCGCTACGCCCTTTTTGAGCGCGCGTTCCCTGGCGGCCATTCGCTTGATACGCGGTCACGACTTGGTGAATCAGCGCTTCATTAAATTCCCGGCCGAACAAATCGTCGGACGCCGCGAGATTGGAAACCGCCTCGCCTTTATCGTTTATTAACTTAAGCTCCATTATGCCCCCGCTTTCACGGCAGGATGAACGACGACGTGACCACCCTTGGAGCCGGGAACTGCACCTTTTACGAGTAATAACTGGCGCTGTGCGTCGATGCGAATGATTTCCAAATTTTGTGTTGTACGCTTGACCGCACCCATGTGGCCCGACATCCGCTTACCCGGAAACACGCGGCCGGGATCTTGCGCCATGCCGATGGAACCCGGCACGTTATGGGAACGGGAGTTACCGTGGCTAGCGCGACCGGATGCAAAGTTGTAGCGCTTAATGGTTCCCGCGAAACCCTTACCCTGGGTCACACCCGTGACATCCACCATCTGCCCAACCTTGAACACATCAAGCGCAATGATTGAGCTAGGTTTTAGTGTTGCTAACTGTTCTGCAGAAGGCGTGAATTCACCAAGCATGCTACCGGCTTCAACGCCGGCGCGAGCAAAGTGCCCCGCTTGGGCTTTGGTAACGCGATTCGGACCGCGCTTGCCAAATGCCACTTGAACGGCTGCATAGCCATCCACTTCGGGCGTCTTAACCTGGGTGACTCGATTGTTGGAAACATCAAGCACGGTAACTGGGATGGCGCTGCCATCGTCAGTGAAAATGCGTGTCATGCCAACCTTGCGGCCGACTAATCCTAAGCTCATCTTCTTACCCTTTTGAAAGGTGCCGATTACAATTGATCGGCGCTACATTTAGGGACGGTAACCCGTCCTCTTAGCAAATCTTACAACTTAATTTCGACGTCTACACCCGCTGGCAAATCGAGTTTCATCAACGCGTCGACGGTTTTATCGGTCGGATCGACGATGTCCATCAAGCGCAAATGCGTACGAATCTCGAACTGATCGCGCGAAGTCTTGTTCACGTGCGGCGACCGCAATACGTCAAAGCGCTCGATGCGAGTTGGCAACGGCACAGGGCCTTTGACCACCGCGCCTGTACGCTTCGCCGTCTCGACAATCTCAAGCGCCGACTGATCGATCAATCGATAGTCAAACGCCTTAAGGCGAATACGAATTTTTTGATGCTGAATTGCGGTTGCCATTTAGTTTTTCCAATCACTCAATAATTTTCGCCACCACACCGGCGCCCACAGTCCGGCCGCCTTCGCGAATCGCGAAGCGCAAGCCCTCTTCCATCGCAATCGGCTGGATC
>JANOGO010000308.1:0-7818 GCA_031406045.1 Pseudomonadota bacterium | reverse complement strand
AAATCGGATGTTACGCGGCGTAACTTGCAAACGAACGCAATATATCACTCGCCGCTGGTCCCAATACATCGGTTTTTGTTTGATGGCTTATGTCGCGCGGCACGTCGGACCGATCTGCCTCACAACCGGTTCCCTTAAAGCAATCAGTCGATCCGAATCAGGTACGTAGGACTGAAAAGTGTGGCATAAAATCAAATGCTGCCTCTAGAAACGCCCCGGGTGGCCGTAGGCCATTCCGACGAATGATGGCCGCGACGATGGTGTTTTCGCATCTCGAACAAAATGAAGTGGGTCGCTTGTGTTTCCGAATGAACGTGGTGGGGAAAATCGAAAGGCCATTGCGCGATGGTTCGGCGGGTTGCACCCGCCCTACATTTTTATTTGTGCGGCCACGAGGCACGCCCTGCTTGCCGCCTGGCGATGCATGGCCTGGAAGTCGCGTGGATTGTGCCTCACAGGCCGATCGTTTCGGTCAGATCTGCGATTGCAGGTAATTTTCTACGCCGATCTTGTCGATTAATCCGAGCTGCGTTTCGAGCCAATCGATGTGCTCTTCTTCGCCTTCGAGGATGTGTTCGAACAGCTCGCGCGTGATGTAGTCACCACATTTTTCGCAATGGCCGATGGCGTCCTTGAGGACCGGATGGCCTAGCTGCTCCAGCTTCAGATCGCACTTGATCATCTCAAGCGGATTTTCGCCGATTAAAATCTTATTCAACTCCTGCAAATTCGGCAGGCCTTCGAGGAAAAGTATGCGCTCGATGAGTTTATCCGCATGCTTCATCTCATCGATGGACTCTTTATATTCGTATTCGTTGAGCTTGTGCAAGCCCCAATTTTTGAACATCCGCGCATGCAGAAAATATTGATTGATCGCAGTGAGTTCGTTGGCGAGAACTTTGTTAAGAAACTGGATGACTTTCTTATCGCCTTGCATAGGCCCTCCGAAGATTTAAGGTTACGAATCTATTTTAACAAGAGAAGCAATCTCGAGGAAATCGAGAATTTTGACGAACACCTATTCGCAGACAAATCGCGCGTCACGCGCTGGCCGAAATGTTTTCAATAGTGGGTATCGATATCGAAGGACGGCGCAACCACCCCAATGCACACGAGATATTTTTTACAAACTTTTAGGCAGCCTGCAAACTAAATTGGCTATCGCGCTCCGCGAGACTTTCTTTGAGAATACACCTCGCCATTTGGCCGCATTTGCCACACTGATTCGCGACGCCGAGATCTCGCTGAATGTCGCGCAAACGGCTCGCGCCCGCGTAAACGGCTTCGCGAATTTCACGATCGGTAACCTGGTTACAGATGCAAACGTACATACAATCTCCGGCAAAAATGACGTATTGATCAGAGAATCACATTCATTAATGCGTATGATAATGATTCTTAATAAAAAGTCAATTGGTGCGAAAAGATTCTGTCTTTGCATCAAAGTTTCCTTTTTATTTCAAAGAGATATAAAATCGCGTCGAATTAATGCCTTCCATTAGCTTGCCCTCGGCCTCGAGCGACAACCAATACCCATGCGGCCTAACTGACATGCATCGCCAGAAGCCAGTCTAGGGGCGGCTCCTGGCAAGGTGGGTACTTAGCTCGACGCTTCCACCAGCCCAATATGGCGCACGCAATGCTTGCCGGATTGCTTGCCGGCATACATCGCCGCATCGGCGTGTTTAAGTAGCGCCCGCGTATCGACGGCATCATCGGGCGCGATCGCGTAGCCGATTGTCAGCCCCACCTGGCAGGTGTGCTTCGCAAGGATAAATGGTTCACCCATTGCCTTAACTAATTTCTCGCCTAGTTCCTGCGCTTGGCTGGCGACTTTTAAGCCGCCGGACAGCACCAAAAATTCATCGCCACCCATTCGTGAAATGACATCGCTACTGCGCAAATTAGCTCGCAGTCGATTCGCGACGGCAATCAGCAATTCGTCACCGATGTCGTGCCCGAACTGATCATTGACCTGTTTGAAGCCATCCAAATCGAGCATGAATACCGCGAGAATTTCATCCGGTCGCCCGTTAGCAATTGCCGTTGAAATGGCGGAATTCAAGATTCGTCGATTCGGCAAGCCGGTGAGCGGATCCGTATGTGCCATCGAATGTAAGCTGTCGCGTTCCAGCCGCACTTGATGCGCCGCCAGTTGCAGCGCCTTGGTTTGCAAGCCCAGCACCCGCATAAAAATTAGCATGTCCAGGGTCGCACCAAACTGGAAAGAATGCAGCGACCAGAAGTTAACGCCGATCTTGCCCTTGATGACCTGAATCATAATAAAGGTAGTCACAAAATACACGGTCCAAGCCAATAGGAAATACCAACCCACCTGGTCGCTGCGGCGCGCGCGATGAATGGCGCCCGGCAGGCCGAGTAGCACGGGGGCTAAACCAAGCGTGCTGACAATTGCCGTGACCTGTTGAATATTTAGCCAGCCTAGGGCGAAACAAACGGCGAACAACGTCATCAGGCACGCCCCCGCCCACATCACGCGACGCAGCCAAGGTTTCATGTGCGGGCCTCGCAACGCATGCTCGACAAACAGAAATGATCCTGCTGCCGCTATCAAGGCTGAAAGACCGCCGACGTGTAACTCCATCCAGGCATTGTCGGGCCAGATATACTGCGCGCCAATGCCAAATTGCAACAACGAAAATAAGAGGCTGCCGGTAATCAAAATGGCGTATTTGACAAACAGGTGTTCGCCCAGGCTGATCCACTGCGCCAGACTATAGAATAAAAGGCATAGGGCCAGCCCCGTCAGCAGGCCTTGTAACATTTGCTCGTCCAGCGCATCGCTCATAAATGCCACGGGCTTGGCCAACGTGACCGGCAAAATCATGGCGCCGAGGTTCTCCACACGCAGGTACAAATCGTAATTCATACCGGGCTCCAGTTTGAGCGCAAAAGTTATGCTTCGGCTGTCGATTGGTTTTTTCGCGCGTGGTACTAGATTGCCGCCATGGGCTTGGTTGACAATTTTGTCGCCTGCCACGATATACATATCAACAGAATTAAGTACCGGATAGTTAATGTCGAGCACCCACAGGCCGTTGCTCGTGCCGTGTACAGTAACGGGGATGTGCAACCAGATAGCCTCCTTGCGCAGACCCAATGTTCCGTAGGCCGTACTGGGTGCGATAAATTCCGGTCTCTCGGAAAGGATATTCTGGATCGTCAATTTTTTGCCCGCATCGACCAAGAGCCTGACAGAAGGCCAAGCCTGCAACGTCGAGCGCTCATCGTCCAAAAGCAAAACCGGCTGAGCGGCAAACGCGCTCGATGCAATCAATAGGCCAGCCGCGATTGATACGACCAAACCCAACCATCGATTCGTAAACCGGTGGAAGCTCAAGCCCAAGTAGTGGTTGGGCAATGATTGACGAAGCATTGGTTCAGTCGGGTAGGGTTTGTGGGTCAAGCGCTCGAGGATACACGATTGACTCGCGGTACCATTCCCCTGCGCACTGGCGTCGAACCGAAGGCGGCCCCTATACTTGGTACGATATCGAACGCTATCGTTATGGAATAAGCAGCAACGAACAGAAAGCACACGCTGGGCGATGGCGGCGTTGCTGCGCGCTGCAATGGAAGAAGCGGCAAGCCAAGGCGGTTAATGATCTGGTTTACTGAATGCGGCCGCGCGGGTCGGCCGATTCTTGCTTTAGACGTTTATTGGGGATGAATCACGAAGGCACTGGAAGGCGACGTTTTGCGTTTTTGAGCGAATAAATCTTTATAAACCACTTTAAATAATTTACTTTTAATATATTAATATCAAATATTTATGATAGTTTTAAAAAGTATTTTCTATATTACGTTGGCGTTTATTCCCATCGCGGTGCCTGCCGCAGACGGCGATCCCGCAACATTAGACTCGCGGTATTTAGGTCAATGGGCTGGTAATTGGCTAGAAGGAATGAGTAGCGGTAAGGCCACGCTACAAGTGAAAGAAACCAGTGGCGAACTGATGTTCAGCGCCCTACCCTCATTTGGCACGCAGCCGACGCCGATTACAAAAATGGTCGGCACTGAAAAACGACTGAGCTTTCAAACGGTCGGCGCCGATGGCCGCGTGATGCGCTTTGACTTAAAACCAAGCGGCGACTACAAAAAACTAAAGGGAAAAGCCTACTACGACACCTTGCACATGGAACTTGAGTTGATGCGTGTGCCCTGACGGCAGCGCTTCAAATGTGCTGCCGCGCATTGAATTACGGCTCGGGTGGCGGTTTTAGACTGACGATGTAACGTGCTAAGCCCATCAGTTGCTCGTCAGTCAATGTGCCGCCAAAAGACGGCATCGGCGTCTTACCTTTAACGATACGCTCGATCACGCGGGCGAAATCAAGCTCAGTACCGGCCAGTTGTGGGCCGTCGCCGCGCTGCATACCGCGCCCCAGATGACACGCGGCACAGCGTGTCGCCCATAGGGTTTTGACATCAATGCCAAACTCTTCTTTAGCGGCGGCAAACGCCTCGTCGGGCGTCAAACTATGCGGTGCCGGGGGATCCTTCGCGATGCTGTGGGTTCCAAGGCCGATACCGACTGCAAGGGCGATCGCTAAACCGATTTTCTTCAGTGGCACAGTAGGCATTTCGATTCTTCTCCAACTTAAGACATGAAAAAGGCGAGGGATCACTCCCTCGCCCCATTAACGCGGTATAACTAGCGTTGGTTTACGGCAGAGCAAACACAATCAGGTTACCACCTTCAGACGGCATGCTGGTGAACGGCTCGCCGAACAATGGTGCATAGTTACCAGAAACATGGCTACCCCAGCCGGTCACGACAGCGACGTACTGCTTGCCGTTAACAGCGTAGGAGATCACGCCACCATGATGGCCCAGGCCATTGTTGTGGCTCCACAGTTTCGCACCGGTATTGGCATCAAGTGCATCGAACATGCCATCGGCGCCCGGAACGAACACTAGGTTACCTGCAGTCGACAGCAAGCTGGCGAGCGGTGGGTATTTGTAGTGAACATCCCATTTTGCGACACCGGTAATCGGGTCACGACCTGAAACGTGGCCGAATGCTTTTTGGCCTTCTGGATGCGTTGCGGTCCAGCTTGCAGCAAAGTAGGTTTGGCCGGAAAAGTCTTTCGGTCGATCGGCTTTCACTACTTCGATGTCATAACACCACTCTTGACCCACTTTGTACATTAAACCAGTCTTCGGGCTGTAGGAGCCTGCGTTCCAGCTTATTGCACCGTCAATTGCCGGGCACACGTTCTTATGCATGCCAAGCGGGAGCTCACGACGACCTTCCAACTGGCCGGTCTTCGTTACGCCTTTGACGTAGTTGAAGGTCTTGCCGAGGATCCAGGTGTTTTCGACTTTGCTCAGATCGGCACGGTCGTAAACGAACACGATACCGCCTTTGTTCGGATGCACGACCAATTTCTTGCCACCACGGTCGATCATCATGAACTCGCCAACAGCACTGTCGAAGTCCCATGCATCATGCGGCATTTCTTGGAAGTAAGACTTCAGCTTGCCGGAGTCTGCATCCAGCGCGATCACTGACGAGCTATACAGGTTTAAACCGGGGCGCGCGCCTTCGGTTTTCCAGTTTTCGCCGGCCCAGTCGTAATCGGGAGCCGGGTTAGCGGTGCCCCAAAATACGGTGTTGGTTTCCACGTCGTAATTACCGGTCATCCAACCGCCGCCGCCGCCGATTTTCCAGCTATCGTTGCCCCAGCTTGCGCGGGAGGCTTCGTCGCCACCGATGGTGTCAAATTGCCAAGCCATCTTGCCGGTTTTAGCATCGACGCCGAAGATCGGACCGCAGCAGCCGGACAACTCGCCGCCGTTGGAACCAATAACGACATTCCCTTTAACCACCAGCGGTGCGCCGGTGAAGCCTTTGTTGCCCTTTTCAACCGTCATCAACTGGGTATCCCAAGCCAATTTGCCGGTATTCATATCAACGGCTAACAAACGGCCATCAATGGTGCCCATGAAAACATGACCATGACCAATGGCGACGCCGCGATTGTAGGGATTGTAGAATGTGCCCATACCGCGCTCTTCGTCAATCTTCGGGGTGAATTTCCACTTGTGGGGCGCCGGTTGCAGCGTCCAACGCGTAGATTTGACCTAATGACGAGGTGTAATACAACACGCCGTCAGCAACGATCGGGAACGACTGAATGCCACGCTTGCCGGCACCGGGAGAGTGCATCCACGTGATTTTCAGGTCTTGCACGTTGCCGGTGTTGATTTGCGTTAAGCCGCTGTGGTGCCAACTACGGAAATCCTGGTGATACATCAACCAGTTGTTTGGATCTTTGTGGGCGTTCACTAAACGATCCCATGTGACATCTGCAGCACTCGCTTGACCGAGCATTGCAGCAAGCGCTGCGCCGGCGGTTAGCCCGAGCGCAAGTTTGCTCAACTTCTTCATATCTGCCTCCAGTATGTTTATAGACTACGACCTTGAACAATTATTTCGAACTGCTTTGGGCATTACATTACTTTATTATTCGGCTTGCGCCTTCGCTACGTGACCAAAATTGCTAACGAACAGCGTGACGTTTGGTTCATTGCTTCGCTACTATATTCCCTCTGCGCGCGGGTTTCAAGAGGGAAATCATCGTGCGCTGCGGCAATTATTTAATACGAAAATGGATAGAGCCGCCAATAGGTCTTGATCTTGCGCCAGCGTGCGGCCATGCCGTCCGGCTCAAAAACCAAAAACAAGACGATAATTAAGCCGAATACACCCATCTTGATCGACGCAAACAATCCCACTAAATCAGGATAATAGCCGCTTAACGCGGTGGTAGTCAGGCGTAAAATCTCCGGCAAGCCGGTGATAAAAATGGCGCCGAGAATCGACCCTAAAATGCTTCCCAAGCCGCCGATAATAATCATCGCCAGGTAATCGATGGCGACGGTGATGGGAAAATTTTCCGGGCTGATGATATGTGCTTGGTAGGCCATCAGCGAACCGGCGACACCGACATAAAACGAACTGACACCGAATGCCAGCAATTTGTATTTGAAAATATTCACGCCCATCACCTCTGCGGAAATATCCTGATCGCGAATCGCCACAAAGGCTTTGCCGACTTTGGTGCGGAATAAGTTGGTGGCAAACAATGCGAACGCGATCACCAGCACATAGATCAAATAAAACAGCGAACGATCTTTATCGAAACTAAAGCCAAACAGTGACGCAGAAGGAATGCTCAAACCGTTCACGCCGCCGGTGGCCGATTCCCAATGTACAATGATAAATTCGATGATGAAATGCGCCGCAAGCGTCGCCATCGCCAAATACAATCCGCGCAAGCGCAACGACGGAATGCCGAAAATCATGCCAACAGCCGCGGTAACCAATCCCGACAACGGAATCGTGATCAAGAGCGGCAAGCCGGCGTTGTTCGCCAACCAACCGGTCGTGTATGCGCCAACGGCGAGAAACGCGGCGTTACCCATGGAAATTTGGCCGGTGTATCCGGTCAAAATATTCAAGCCGATCGCCGCGATAATCGCGATGCCGATGCGATTGACCACGTCCAGCCAATAGTTAGTCGAGACTAACGGGAACAGCATCAACAACACTAAAAATATAATCAAGCAGGTTCGCGCGAAGCGAGTGTTAAATACCGCCATATCGCTCGCGTAGTTGGTACGAAAATCACCGCATTTAATCATCAGCATTTCTTAAAAAAATGTTTAGTGGCATGGCTGGGAGCCGCTCTGGTATTGGGTTGCAGAGCATGCGTTGCCAGGCGCCGCACCGGCGCTGGTTCGCAGAGCATGCCCTCCAATACCGTCATTGCGAGCAACGCGAAGCAATCT
>JANOGO010000292.1:0-2849 GCA_031406045.1 Pseudomonadota bacterium | reverse complement strand
AATTAATTATTCTATTTATCATTAGTATACGATCATATTCCCGGCTCACTTTGGAATGTTTCTTGCTGAACACGCGGATGTCCTAAGCCATTTTATGTATATATTTTGACTCATATATGTATCAGTTCGTTAAACACTTGTATTCGTTAACGACAAAGGACCATTCAGCCATTCCGACAATGCCGCGCAACCTCTAGACGCAAGTACACTTTTCACCATCGGCGTGTTTACTCGGCTGACTGGAATCAGTCCAGAAACGTTGCGTATCTGCAACGCCGCCATAAAATCGCCAGCCCCATTCGTACAGACGCCGAAGACAATCGGATTTACTCGCAAAGCGACAATGACCGGCTCGCGCTCGTGAAAGTCTTACGGGATGCCGGATATTCAACCGGCAGCTTGGCGCAGCGTTGCGCCAGCCCTTGTTGTCATGTTGTTTTGTGCCGCTACGCGAATTTCGCGATCTGGCCGATGCCAACCAACCATTGCACGCCTGGGTCATGGCGCCGGCCGGCAATCGCGCGCATGGCGCCACGCGTGACGTGCCATTGCAGCGGTTTCACGCTTATGATCGAATGATGAAAATATTGTTAAATCTCGATTTCAGCTAAGACCTTGTGTATAGTTGTTGTACACATCAACCGTAATACTCTTTTGTCGAGCAAGCACAACTTATGTCAACCCTAGTTACCGATTCTGGCGAGGCGGCACAATTCACCATCGGCGTATTCGCACGACTGACGGGCATCAACCCCGGAACGCTGCGAATTTGGGAGCGCCGCTATAAGATCACGACCCCGTTGCGCCAAGGTGCGCGCGACCGTCGGATGTACTCGCAAAACGATGTCGATCGTCTCGCGTTGGTCAAGGCGCTCGTGGATAATGGCCATCCGATCAGCACGTTGGCACATTTGTCCATCGAAGACTTGCGCGCACGATTGACGGCGTCGATCGGAAAAGTATCGCCTGCGGTCGTTTCTGAAGGGCTCGAAAGCCGTATCGTCGTGTTGGGCGATTCGCTCGCGATCCGCCTCGGCGAATACAAAGAACCCATTAACGGGATCAAGGTTTGTGGCGTATTCCATAGCGCGGCCGAATTGGACGAGAAGGCGAAGGCGCTCACGCCCGACGTACTGGTGATCGAATATGCGACGCTGCAGGCAGAGACGCCGGCAAACGTCTGGCGACACCTTGCACTAACAGGCGCGCGACATGCAGTCGTGCTGTACGGCTTCGGCACGCGGCGAACCTTGCAAGAACTGGAACGCGCGGGAATCTTGTGTTTGCAAGCGCCGGCTAGCGTGATCGAAATTTCGCGCGCTTGCGCGACCGCGCGAGGCACGCAAGTCAAGGCGATCGCCGACATGACCACGCACGCAGCCGGCATCCCGGCGCGCCGCTTTTCACCAGAGCAGCTCGCGCGAATCGCCGCTCGTGCAACGCCAGTAAAATGTGAGTGCCCGCACCACTTGGTCGATCTGGTCAACAGTTTGGTGGCATTTGAGACTTACAGCAGCGAGTGCGAAAGTTTGTCTCCCGATGATTTCAAAATTCATCAATTGCTCCATTCAACCACCGCCGCTGCGCGCGCACTGCTTGAAACCGGGCTTGCGAAGGTACTCGAGGCGGAGGGAATTTCCGCAGACTAGACATGGAACGGGCATCTGAATTTCGCGGCAACAAGCGCAAGCTGCCGAGCAAAACTTGTATGCGCTGCGGTAAACCAATGACCTGGCGTAAGAAATGGGTGAACAACTGGGCGGACGTGAAATATTGCTCGGACAAATGCCGCGAACAGGCGAAATCCACAACGTGACGAATCAACATGCCCGCCATTTGGTATTGATCTTAGGCGATCAACTCAATATGCGCAGCGCGGCGTTCGACGATTTCGACATGGCCCAAGACCGCGTGTTGATGATCGAAGCCGGGAGTGAGGCAACGCACGTCTGGAGCCACAAAGCCCGCATTGCGATGTTTCTCGCGGCGATGCGGCATTTTGCTCAGTCGCTCACAGTTAAAAATATTACTGTCGACTATGTCCGGCTCAATACCGAATCGGGTTCGCTGATCGATATTTTGCAACGAAAGTTGCAGCGCTATCGTCCGCAAAAACTCATCGTTGTCGAGCCCGGTGAGTATCGCCTGGAACAAGCCATCATCGAAACCGGCAAAGCGTGTGACGTTGCGCTCGCTATTCGTGACGACGATCATTTCTTCTGCTCGCGCGCCGATTTCGCCGCATGGGCGCGCGGCTACAAACAACTTCGCATGGAATTTTTTTATCGCAGCATGCGGCTCAAAACCGGTATTTTGATGACCGGCAAACAACCTATCGGCGGCCGGTGGAATTTCGATAGCGAAAATCGCCGCAGTTTCGGCGCCAAAAGTCCCTCGGAACACCGCGCCCCGCTTGGCTTTGCGGCCGATTCTACTACGCGCGAAGTCATCGCTGAGATAGAAAAATACTTTCCAGATCATCCCGGTTCGCTGGATTCGTTCGCGTGGCCGGTCATTCGCGATGATGCGCTGAAGTTGCTCGACGATTTTGTGAAGTATCGTTTGCCGAGTTTTGGCGATTTCCAAGATGCGATGTGGGGCGGCGAACCGGTGCTTTACCACTCGCTGTTGTCAGCCGCGCTAAATTTGAAGCTGCTCAATCCGTGCGAAGTCATCGATGCGGTGCTCGAGGCGTACGGACATAACCGCGTCGGTTTAGCTTCAGCCGAAGGATTCATCCGCCAGATTCTGGGCTGGCGCGAATTTATTCGTGGCGTGTATTGGCTCGACATGCCGCAGTTGCTCAACGCCAATCATTTCGATCATCAGCGCCCGCTACCCAAGTGGTA
>JANOGO010000281.1:0-2800 GCA_031406045.1 Pseudomonadota bacterium | reverse complement strand
AAGCCATTGAGTTTCATCTCGAAGGCCTTAAAGAAGAAGGCCAATCGATTCCGCGACCATCTTCCTCCAGTGCGTTGGTCGAAGTCCGTGCCGCATAGCCTGCACATTGCCAGCTCGAATCAAAACATTGTTTAGGAAACTCAAGTGACTTCTATGCCACTGATCGGCATTACCATGGGCGACCCGTCGGGTATCGGCGCGGAAATTATTTGCAAAGCGCTGAAAGATTTGCCGCCCGCTGTACGCTCGCGCACAGCGGTGGTCGGCGATCCCCATTATCTGGAACGCGCCAATAAATTGATCAGCGGTGGCCTTAAGTTCGGCAGTGCGTCAGCGCAGCATACCGATGGCACAGTGCCGGTGTTCGAAGTCCATGTTGATCGTGCTCATGTTGAAGACAGCAAGGTTTGCGCCGCTTCCGGCGATGCCTCATATCGCTTCATCGTTCGCGCCGTTTCCGCCGCGCTGGCGAAAGACATCGCCGTCATCGTCACCGCGCCGCTGAATAAAGAAGCCTTGCATTTGGGCGGCCACCATTTCGAAGGCCACACGGAGTTGCTCGCCCATCTGACCGGCGTAAAATCTTCCTTCATGTTGCTGGCCTCCGAAAAACTATCGTCGGTTCACGTGTCGACCCACGTCTCGCTCGCGGGCGCGGTGAAGCGCGCGACACCGGAACGCGTTGCGGCAACGATCGCCGCGGGCGATAAACATTTAAAGTTAATGGGTATGAAAAATCCGCGCATCGCGGTTGCGGGCCTGAATCCCCATTGCGGCGAAAATGGCTTATTCGGCAACGAAGAGGCCGAGCAAATCGTCCCCGGCATTAAGGTGGCGCAGGCCAATGGCATCAATGTGGTTGGGCCGATCTCCGGCGACACGGTGTTTTATCGTGCAATGAAAGGCGAGTTTGATCTAGTGGTCGCGCAATATCATGATCAAGGCCACATTCCGACCAAGCTGATTGCGTTCGATACCACGGTCAACGTTTCGCTCGGCTTGCCGATTTATCGCACGTCGGTCGATCACGGCACGGCGTTCGATATCGCCTGGCAAGGCAAAGCCGATTACGTCAATCTCAACGCCGCGATTGCCTACGCGCGCCGCATGGCGGCGGGCATTCACGCCTAGCGGAATTTTTATCCATGGCATCGACGCTTAAGATCGCCATCATCGCCGACGATCTAACCGGCGCGATGGATGCCGCGGCGCCCTTCGCCAAACGCGGCGCGCACACGCGCGTGATGTTTTCCGATAGTCCCTCGTCGGACGAATTGATGAACGCGCCGGAAATATTGGCGCGCACGACCGACAGCCGCCATCTCGATCCGGTTCGCGCCATTCAGCGCGTGCATCAAGCTTTGGCCGACTTGGAAGATCGCTTGCCATTCAAAAAAATCGATTCGACATTACGCGGCAATATCGTGGCGGAATCGCTGGCGACGCTGGAAGCGACCGGGCGGCGCCATCTATTGATCACGCCGGCATTTCCTGGGCAGGGACGCGTTTTGCGCGGCGGCGAATTGTTTATTCACGGCATTGCGCTCAGCGAAACGGCGATCGCGAAAGACGCGCTGTCGCCACCCCTCTCTATTCCGCTGGCGATGGCGTTTGGCGGCAAAATGGGCGTACTGGTGCATGAAATCGATCATCCCGCGCAACTGCGGCTGGAGCCCGGCGAGGCAGTCCAT
This sequence comes from Pseudomonadota bacterium, assembly GCA_031406045.1. GTDB lineage: Bacteria > Pseudomonadota > Gammaproteobacteria > Burkholderiales > JALYOK01 > JALYOK01. The sequence goes on along the minus strand of JANOGO010000281.1, from coordinate 1,109 downwards.
GTTTATGTCGTCGATAGCGAAACCGATAACGAATTATTGCAATTGGCTCACTTCGCCCTCGCCCATCGCGACGCAGTCGTTGTCGCCGGAACATCCGGTCTCGGTAACGCGCTTGCGACCGCGATTTACGGCGGCACATCGGACCTCAAAGTTCGCCGTGACGCACGGCCGATGTTGTACATCGTCGGTTCACGCACGCCGCAAAGCGCCGCGCAATTGGAACGCATCGTCGATTGCGGCGGGCACCTGATCGTCATCGAAAGTCACGACGGCCAAATCGAACTCGACGCAGCGCTCCGCAGCCTGGCGCGCCTTGATCTGAACGCGCCGGCGTATGTGTTGACAATGCGTCAGCGTGACAAAGTCGTGCCCGATGCGCCACTGGTCGCGAGTGCGCTTGCAACACTTGCGCACCAACTGATCAACGAAGTAGACATCGGCGCCATTGTTGTGACCGGCGGCGATACCGCACAAGCCTTGATGGCGGAAATGGCGATTGGGTCGGTCGATCTCGCAGGCGAGTTAATGCCGGGCATCGCGGTCGGCCTGGTGCCGCACCGCAAACGTAATTTTAAATTGGTGACCAAAGCCGGCGGCTTTGGTGATCCGGAATTATTCGTGACCTTGATGAAAGAATTAAAAGCAAAATGAAATTCGATAACTTAACGGTCGAGGCGCGCGACCATGTGCTATTCATAGGACTCAATCGCCCGACGAAACGCAACGCATTCGATCTTGATCTCTATCATTCGCTGTCGCTGGCGTATGGTGAGCTAGAGCGCAATCGGGATCTGCGTTGCGGCGTGTTGTTCGCTCATGGCGAACATTTCACCGGCGGCATCGATTTGCCGCAATGGGCGCCACGTTTCGCTGAAGGTAAATTCATCGAGCCGGCCGAAGGCGGCATGGATCCGCTCGCGCTCGACGAAAACAAAACCGTCAGCAAGCCGATCGTCGTGGCGGTGCAAGGCTGGTGCTTAACCATCGGCTTAGAGCTATTGCTCGCGACCGACATTCGCGTCGCCGCGGACAACACGCGCTTCGCGCAAATCGAACCGAAGCGCGGCATCTACGCGATCGGCGGTGCGACGATACGCTTCCCGCAAGAA
>JANOGO010000274.1:0-4120 GCA_031406045.1 Pseudomonadota bacterium | reverse complement strand
GCTCGGCAGAGCCGTGCCGCAGCAGCGTGCCCATCACGTACATCTGCGCGTGGCAGGCGCCGGAGTTCGCGCCGGATCGATTCACTTCCTCCAGGATAATCGACGCTTCGGTAACGCCCAGACCCGATCCGCCGTACTGCTCCGGGATCAGCGCCGCTAGCCAGCCGGCGGCGGTCAGCGCTTTAACGAATGCTTCAGGATAGAGGCGCGCCTCATCCAGCGGTTGCCAGTAGTCCGGCTTAAAATTCGCACATAGCGCGCGAACGCCGCGACGGATTTCTTCGTGTTCAAGTTTGGACATAACGAGCGCTAAGCAAAACTTCGATTCTAACCGAGGCTCTGCCTATTCGTTAAAATTCTGCCCACGCCTCGTCTAGATTTTGCGGCGGCGCCGTTCGCCCAGCGGGATGCGGCACGATCTTCACCACCGCTTGCGGTGTGGCCATCGCGACTGTCTTCGCCGCATGCATGGCGCCGACTTTGAAGCGGCCGACGGTACGCACCAAGGCATCGGCCTGGTCCCGCAGCGACGCGGCCGCGGCATTGGTCTCATCGACCAGGTTGGCATTCTGCATGTTCGAATCAGTCATCAGCAATACCGATTGACGCACCTGATCGATGCCGGTCTGCTGCTCATTAGACGCCGCAGCTATCTCGCGGTTGATTTGCGCAACACGCTGAATGCTGATGGCCGTTTCCTGAATCGTTTTAGAGGCGGTATCGACTAGGCGCGTGCCGCCATCGATGTTGCGAGCGCTGTCGTGGATTAGATCCTTAATCTCCTTCGCCGATGCCGTGACGCGCAAGGCCAGTTGCCGAATTTCAGCCGCCACCACGGCGAAGCCGCGGCCTTGATCGCCGGCGCGCGCCGCTTCCACGGCGGCGTTCAGCGCGAGAATATTGGTTTGAAACGCAATGCCGTCGATCACACCGACAATGCTCTCGATTTGCTTCGCGCTTTGGGCGATCTCACCCATGGTTTGCGCCACGCTGCGCATCGATTCGCGTCCTTCCAACGCGACATGCTCGGCGCCTTCGGCAAGGTCGTTGGCATCCTGCGCGCCTTGGGTATTCTTCGCGACGCTAGCCGTCAAAACACTCATACTCGCCGATGTTTGCTCAAGGTTGGACGATTGCGTCGCGGTCCGATCGGCTAGATTTTCCGTGCCGTTGACAATTTGGCTAGACGCCAGAAAAACCAATTCGGCGGACTCGTTGACGTCTTTGACCATTTTCGCCAACGACGATTGCATCGTTTGCAGCCGTGCCATCAGATCGGCGATTTCGTCGTGGCCGCGCATTTGAATATCGCTGGTCAGGTCTCCGTCGGTGATATGCGAAACGGTTTTATGCAAAAAACCGATGCTGGATTTCGTCGCCCAGAACAATGCACCGAGCAAATAAGCCGCAATCGCAATCGACAGGAGCCCGGCCAAATCGCGCCACAGCATTTTATTCGATACCGTTTCGATGCGCTGCTGTAGCAAATCATCGATCGCCGGCAATACTGCGTTGTTGAATCGCGCAAGTTGCTCGACCACCCCAGTGCCCAATGCGAACGTTTCCGTCGCAGTGGATTTAATCGTCAAGGCATTCAGAAATGTTGCATTCAACGACTGCACGTACGGATCGATTGACAACAGCGACTTTGCAACAACACTCAAGCGCGCATCGAGTTTGGGCGTATCCTTAATCGCGACGGCGAGCACGGCGCCGGCATCAGGCAAGGCCGCAACACCGAGCATCGCCAAGATAGAAAGCTGGCTGCGCTCGTCGGCGTTCATGGATTTTTTTGCTGCCAACCCGGCGCTCAGGTCGCGTGCTTGCGCGATGGTTTCCTGCAAGCGCGGCAGTTTGTCGCTAAGCAACGCAACCAAGTGGAAACTCGAATTATTAGTGTCGAACACTAAACTCGATTCGATTGCGATGGCGCGAATCACGTTCAGTAAATCGTTGATCATCGCCGAGCGCGCCTGAAATGCTTTTGCCGCGCCCACCTCGGCGTCGATCGATTTCAGCGCATTCCATTTTTGCCGCAGCGCAAGTAATTTTTCTGCGGCGAAATATTCCCCTCGGACAGACTTAGCTTGATCGTCCAGTGCCGCGAACGCGCGATCGATTTCACCTTGGTTTTTCGACCATTCCACGTTGAAGGCGCCCTCGCCGCTTAAGATGCCATTGCTCAATCCACGATGCCGTTGCAATAGTGGCAGCAGCGTTAAACACGGTTGGATTTGTGCGAGCCCGTGCCGCGCGCGGTTCGCCTGCTCGATTTGCGAATCGATTTCTGAGCTTAGGAAATAGCGCGCGAGCAACAACGGCGTCAATAAGAAAATGCTGACGAGAAGAAATTTTTTCGGAAATGACAGCCGGCGCATTAATGCAACACCCGGTTGAAATAACTGCTTCAGCACGCGTACCCCTTGTCCAACCGGGTTTTGACCCGTTTTATCAGCGCCCAATCGCGCCGCAGCGTTTTATTAAATTTTTACTTTACTAAAACAATTCAATACACTGATTTTAAATTATTTTAATAAATAATTCAATCGCCCATCATCGGCATTTAGCGGGGTCAAGAAATAGAGTGCCGGAGATGCTTATGGATAGGGCGTCTTAAGACATGCCATGCCAGGAGCCAATCCCGGCGCGGCTCCTGGCATCGCACGTTTTGAGTTATTTTGCTGTCGCAGCTTGTTGCATCGCCGCGAGCGTCTCGCGGCCGACGATTTTTTCCAGCGACGGGTACAGCGCGCGAAATGTCGTTTGCCATTCTTTGCGCTCGGCAGCGGAAAGCACATAAATCTCAGTTTTTTTCAGCTCGCGGATAGCAGCGAGCGCGCGATCATTTTCTTGCTGCGCGACTTGGCGCTCGTAGATCGTCGCCTCGGACATCGCGCGCTCTAAAACGCTCCGAATATCCGCCGGCAGGCCGTCCCAGAATTTCTTGTTGGCGATTACGCCATAGCCGATATATCCATGGTCGCAAATCGTGATGTGTTTTTGAACCTCATACATTTTTTGCGTGAAGATATTCGACAGGGTATTTTCGCCGCCGTCGACGGTGCCGGTTTGTAACGCCGTGTACACTTCGCCGAATGCCAACACTTGCGGGCTGGCGCCGACCGCGCGCATTTGCGCATCAAGCACTTTGGACGACTGAATGCGTAACTTCAGTCCTTTCAGATCGGCGACGGTTTTCACCGGTTTATTGGCGTGAATTTGCTTGTAGCCGTTGTCCCAAAAAGCAAGGCCGTGAATGCCTTTGCTTTGCAATTTAGCAAACAAATTTTTACCGACCGCGCCATCCATAACGCGATACAACGTCGCCTTATCAGGAAAAATATAGGGCAGATCGAACGCCTCGAATTCACGCGTGCCCAGCGGACCGAATTTCGACAACGACGGCGCCAACATTTGCACCGCGCCCAGTTGCAGCGCCTCGATTTCTTCCTTGTCTTTGTAGAGTTGGCTGTTCGGATAAATCTGTACCAGCACGCGGCCGTTGCTTAGTTTTTCCGCCAGCGATTTAAATTTTTGCGCCGCCAAGCCCTTCGGCGTGTCGGGCGCGACGACGTGGCTGAACTTGATTTTGATCGGCTCGGCAGCACTAGCATTCACAACAAATGCCAGAGCAAACAATAAAAAAACGAAACGCGAAAACATAAGGCTCCTAAACAAAATGGGGTTACTGAAAATGTCGGTATTTATTTTATTGGTATTTGCACATTTGCGCGGCAGCCCCTCACCCTGCACCCTCTCCCTGAGGGAGAGGGGATTCGACTCCCTCAAACCGGCGCAACGACAACGCGTTTGCGCCCCGCGTGCTTGGCCGAATAAAGTGCGTTGTCCGCGGCTTTGAGCGCTTGCTGCCAGCTCGTTCCATGCATCGGATAGCAAGAGACACCCAGCGAGACGCTCAAATTTCCGATGATCTGGCCGCTCCATTGCACCGTCATCGCGCAAACCAACTGGCGTAACTGCTCGGCGCGCTCGCGACTGGTCTCCAGGCTGGCGCCGGGCAAAATGATAGTGAATTCTTCGCCACCATAACGGCAGGCGATATCTTCATCGCGCACGTGTTCCAGCAGCAAACTTCCGAGCTGGCGCAGCACGGCGTCGC
>JANOGO010000250.1:0-7818 GCA_031406045.1 Pseudomonadota bacterium | reverse complement strand
GTCGAATGGGCGAAAAGCGGACGCATCGCGCCGACCGCGGTGCGCTGGGTCGATCCCGCAAAAGCGAAGGAAGCGTAGTGCCCGTCGAACTCACCCGCGTCGAAGAATTCGCGCTGATTACGCTCAATCGCCCGGAAGCGTTGAACGCGTTGTCATTTGCAATCATCCGCGAACTCGGCGAAGCGTTCGATGCTGCGGCCGCAAGCGGCGCCCGCGCGCTGTTCATCACCGGCGCGGGCAACAAAGCATTTTGCGCCGGCGCCGACATCAAGGAATTAATCGGCAACTCGCCGGAGAAGCATCATGCCGGCGTAAATCTCGGCCAACAAACCTTTGCTAAACTCGACGATTTGCCGATTCCAAGCATTGCACTAATCAACGGCTATGCGTTCGGCGGCGGCTTGGAATTAGCGCTGGCCTGCACGTTTCGCTTGGCGACTCCCAACGCAAAAATGGCGTTGCCGGAAATCAAGCTGGGACTTATTTCCGCCTATGGCGGCACGCAGCGTTTGCCGCGCGTGGTCGGCGAATCGCGCGCGCTGGAGATGATTTTGTCCGGGCGCAATGTCGACGCGGCGGAAGCGGAGCGCGTCGGTTTGATCAATCGATTAATCGATGGCGACTTGCTCGCGGCGGCCATCGATTTCGCGCGCAGCTTCAGCCATCACAGCCTATCGACCTCGCGCCTTGCGCGCCAAGCCGTGCATCGCGGGCTGAGTGGCACGCTCGAGCAAGGCTTCGAAATCGAAGCTGATTTTTCCGCACAAGCGTATCAAACGGACGATGCGAAGGAAGGCATCACTGCATTCGCCGAAAAACGCAAAGCGAAGTTTATCGATCGATGAACCTATTTGATCACCTCGACCGCTTGCCGTCGCTGAATGCGGAAGAACTCGCGTTGCTGGAAAGCGTGCGCACGCTGTGCCGCGATCAAATCGCGCCGCGCGCGGAGCATTACGATCGCAGCGCGGAATTTCCGTGGGACAACGTGAAGGCGATCAACGCGCTGGGCTTGACCGCGATGTTCATCCCCGAAGCCTACGGCGGAATACCACTTTCCTATGCCGCTTATCTGGCCTGCGTGCGCGAAATCAGCAAAGCCTGCGCGTCCACGGGCATCATCTGGGCAACGAATTTCCACGCGATCAAACCGCTTATCGATTTCGGCACGGAGGAACAAAAGCATCGACTGTTGCCACGCATCGCTGCCGGCGGACTTGCATCATTGGTGATTACCGAACCATCCGCAGGCTCGGACGCGACGGGCATGAAAACCAAATTCACGCCAAGGGGCGATGACATCGTCATCGACGGCGGCAAAACCTTCATCACCAACGGCGACGTTGCCGATCTGTTGCTGGTATTCGGCAAATGGAGCGAGATCGACGGCAGCAAAGCATCAATTTCAGCGCTGATTGTCGAGAAGAACACGGCGGGGTTGAGCGTAGTGCGCAAAGAAGACAAGATGGGTCATCGCGCCTCGAGCACGGCGGCGCTTGCGTTCGACGGCTGCAGAGTGCCGCGCAGTAATCTGCTCGGCGTGCCCGGCGCGGGGCTTAATTTTCTGTTGGCATCGCTGAACAAATCGCGCCCCAGCGTGGCCGCTCACGCGCTCGGTATTGCCCGCGCGGCATTCGAAGATGCCGTGAGTTACATTAACGAGCGCAAGCAGTCCGGCCGGACAATTTTGGAGTTTCAAGGAATACAATTTTTAATCGCCGATCTCGCCACGGAATTGGCGCAATGCGAAGCATGGTTGTGGTATGTCGCGGGTCTGGTCGATCGCGGCGAAACGGATTTCGGCGTCGAAGCGTCGATGCTGAAAATGCGCGCCTCGGATCTCGCGATGCGCATTGCAACAGAAGCGGTTCAGCTCTACGGCGGCTATGGTTATTGCAAAGATTACCGCGTCGAGCGCCTGATGCGCGACGCCAAGATCACGCAGATTTGGGAAGGCACGAATCAAATTCACCGGCAATTTATCGGCAAGAGTTTTATCGCAAAATAATATGGCCATTAAAACTATCGGCATAGCGGGTTGCGGCACCATGGGCGCGGGCATCGCCATCGTGGCGGCGCGCGCGGGTTTTCGCACGACCGTGTTCGACACGCGTGCTGACGCGCTTGAAAAAGCGCGAAAACAAACTCAGGGTTTTTTCGCAAAGTCGGTTGAGAAGGGCAAGCTCGAACTCGCGCAAGTCGATGGCATTATGGCAAACCTGATCGGCACGACAAAAATCGACGACTTGGCACAATGCGATTTGGTGATCGAGGCGGTATTCGAAGACCTTCAGGCGAAGCACGAATTGTTTGGCTCGTTGAATAAAGTGTGTCCCGCCAATACGATTTTTGCGTCGAATACGTCCACGCTTTCCATTACGGAAATCGCGGCGGGCAGTGGGCGCGACGATCGCGTCGTCGGTATGCATTTTTGTTTGCCTGCACAGTTGATGAAGCTGGTGGAAATGTCGCCCGGTATCAACACGAATGACCAAGTGTTCCAGCAAGCCTGGGAATGCTGTGTGGCGCTAGGACAAAAGCCCGTTAAGACTAAAGACAATCCAGGTTTTATTTTGAATTATTTTCTCGTGCCGTTTAACAACGATGCCATTCGCTTGGTGGAATCCGGCGTTGCCGAGCCTGCTGATATCGACCGCGCGATCAAGGTTGGCCTCGGCTATCCGATGGGGCCATTAGAATTGCTCGACCTGGTTGGGCTCGACACACAATTGCTGCTCTGCGAAGCGCTCTATGGCATGACCAATGAGCCGCGCAACGCCTGCCCGCCGCTGGTCAAGCGTATGATTGCGGCGGGGCACCTGGGACGCAAGACCGGGCGCGGGTTTTATACCTACAACAACGACGCGATGTTTGGCTGTTAAATAGCAATGGATTATTCAATTCTTCAAACGGGTATTAGCCGGTCATTTTCGAAAGACCATCCGTTGATCGCCAACGGCAGTAGCTCGACGGACGCATTAGTTATCGTCGGCAGTGAAGCGGCGATTGCCTTCAAAACGACCCGCGATCGCGCCGCGAAAATCGTGGTGCTGGTCGAGTTAGACAAAGAATGTCTGGGTACACTCACCGGCGAAAGCCGCGGGCTGGAAGGTTCAAACATTTTGGGCTTCGCGCGATTTCGGTTGGGTGATGGCGAGCCGTCAAATCTAGTGGAACTGGTGCGGCAACCCAAAACTTTGCAAACCGCAATCGACGCGGCGCAGGAAATTTTCGCAGCCGCAGGATTGCAAGTTTCAATTTGCAATGATTTCGCCGGACGCATCATCGATCGCTTAGTGCGGCCTTACTACAACGCCGCATTGCGCCGCCTCGACGAAGGTTTGGCGAGCGCGGACGATCTGGACGCCACATTGAAACTCGGACTCGGCTATCCGGAAGGGCCGATCGCGTTACTTGAACGCACTGGCTTGCATCATCATTTCGACGTGAGCCAAGCGCTGTTTGAAGTTTACGGCGAAGCGGCGTACGCGCCGGCGCGTCGCGCTCACATCGCAAAACTAAGACAAGGAAAATAAATCATGCAACCTCTCTCGGGCGTCCGAGTATTGGACTTCAGCACACTTTTACCCGGCCCGATGGCGACATTATTGCTCGCCGATGCCGGCGCGGAAGTCATCAAAATCGAGCGGCCGACGGGCGAAGATATGCGCGGCTACGAGCCGAAGATCGGCGAGGACAGCGTGACTTTCGGATTGCTCAACGCCGGCAAACGCAGCCTCGCCATCGATCTCAAAGCACCGGGGTCGATCGAAAAACTCAAGCCCTTGATCGTCAGCGCCGACATCGTGATCGAGCAATTTCGCCCCGGCGTGATGGATCGTTTGGGCTTGGGTTATGAGGCGCTGAAGGCGATTAACCCGCGCATCATTTATTGCGCGATCACCGGCTATGGCCAAAGCGGGCCGAAGGCGCAAGTCGCCGCCCATGATTTAAATTACGTCGCCGAATCCGGCCTGCTCGCCATCGCGGCCGACAGTAGCGGCGCGCCGGTTGTGCCGCCCGCCTTGATTGCCGACATCGCCGGGGGCGCTTACCCGGCCGTGATGAATGTGTTACTCGCGTTGCGTCAGCGCGATAAAACCGGCGAAGGTTGCAAGATCGATGTGTCGATGAGTGACAATATGTTTACGTTTTCGTACTGGGCGCTGGGCGAGGGATTTTCCACGGGACAGTGGCCAAAACCGGGCGCGGGCCGAATCGCCGGCGGCAGTCCGCGTTATCAAATTTATCGCACGGCGGACAATAAATTCGTCGCCGCTGCGCCGCTGGAACAAAAATTCTGGGAGAATTTTTGCGAGTTGATCGGCTTAGAAAAATCTCTGCGCGATGATCGAATCGATGTCGCTGCGACCAAGCGTGGTGTCGCCGCGATTATCACGAAAGACACCGCATTGGTTTGGGCCGAGCGCTTTGCCGGTAAGGATATTTGTTGTTGTATCGTGAAGTCGATGGAGGAAGCAACTAGCGATCCGCATTTTGTCGAGCGTGGTCTATTTGCGCGTTCTCTCAATGTGGGTGGCCGTTCACTTCCAGCGATGCACACACCAATCGCACCGACGTTTCGTAGTGGCGCCAAAGAAGTCGATTTTCCCAAATTGGCAGCCGACAACGCCGGCCTATTCCCTCCCCTTCAAGGGGAGGGTTAGGGTGGGGATGGGTTAGCCATGGGTCACGCGTTACATGTCGACAAACCCATCCCAATGGCCCAAGGCCACCCCGTCCCAACCTTCCCCTTGAAGGGGAAGGAGCGAGTCGTACCGTGAAAGCCGTCATCGCCAGTGAATTTGGGTCTGCCGATTCACTGGTACTTCGAGACATTGCGACACCAAAACCGCAAGCCAACGAAGTCCATATCGAAACCCGCGCCGTCGGCCTGAATTTCCCCGACTTGCTGGTGATCGCCGGCAAGTATCAAGACTTGCCGCCACTGCCATTTAGCCCCGGTAAAGAACTCGCCGGTGTCGTGAAATCCGTCGGCGCAAACGTGACTCACGTGAAACCCGGAGATCGCGTGATGGCGCTGGTTGAGCACGGTGCTTGCGCCGAACAAGTAATCGCACTGAGTGTGAACTGCTATGTCATTCTCGAATCGATGCCGTTCGCGGACGCGGCGGCGATCGGCGTGATTTATCAAACCGCGTACTACGCTTTATTCGAGCGCGGCCAACTAAAACGTGGCGAGTGGATTCTGGTGAACGGCGCGTCGGGTGCGGTCGGCATTGCTTCCGTACAACTGGCAAAAACCCATGGCGCACGGGTGTTGGCGGGCGTGCGCGGCGATGCGCAAGCCGCGCTCGCGCGTACGCACGGCGCCGATCATGTGATTCGTTTTGATCGCACTGATTTGCGAAACGCGCTGCGCGATCAAGTGCGCGCGGCTACCAACGGCCACGGCGCCGATGTCATTATCGATCCCATCGGCAGCGACGTGTTCGACGCGAGCTTGCGCGCGTTGGCGTGGTGCGGGCGGCTAGTGGTGGTCGGATTTATGGCCGGCCGCATACCGGAAGTCAAAGCGAATTATTTGCTGCTGAAGAATATTGCCGTGACCGGATTACAGATCAGCGATTACCGCGATCGCGATCCCGCTGGATTTCGCATCGTTCAAAACCAATTGTTCGAGCTCTATCTCGCCGGAAAAATCAAGCCGCCGGTTGTTGCGTGCTATCCATTGGCAGAATTTGCACAGGCTTTCGCCCACGTCCAACGCAGCGCTCAGGGCAAAGTCGTGATTACCGTCGGCTGAGTAATTCGCACATCGCATCCAGCGCTAAGAAATAAGACTGAATGCCGAAACCAAAAATCACGCCCTTCGCAACCCCGCGAGTAATCGGCTGAATGTCGCGCTTTTCGATATTCGTCATGTGAACTTCGATGTACGGAAACGGCAACGCCGCTAGACAATCTCTGAGCGCGTAACCGGCGTAGCCGAAACCCGCCGGATTCATCACCAAGCCGTCGAAGCCTTCATCCACGGCGCGGTACACTCGATTGATCGCTTCGCCTTCGATGTTGCTGTAAAAAATTTCCAGTTCGAAGCCGTTGGTTTTCGCATGCGCTAACAACATCGCGTCTAACTCCGCGGCGCTGGTCGTGCCGTAGAGTTCCGGCGGGCGGCGTCCGAGAAACGTCATGTTCGCGCCTTGCAATAACAGAATTTTCATCGGATTTTGCGCTCCAAGTTTTGAGTATTCTACCGCGCTAACGAATTCGCGCGATGGGTCGGTATACTGTTGCTTATGGCGCAAAAAGAGTTGAACGTTTAGCGATGCCGGAGAATTTTTCGAGCGGGATATTGGTTGTCTGGACCGATGCGGTTGCCGAACACGAAGTCGAATTTAACTCGTGGTACAACGAGCAACATTTGCCCGAGCGCTTGGCGATAACCGGATTTCACAACGCGCGCCGCTACGCGTGCGAGGTTTCGCCAAAGTATTTGGCATACTACGAAACGACAACGCCGAACGTGATGGCATCGGATTCCTATATCGAGCGCTTAGCAAATCCAACCGATTGGACGCGGCGCGTGATGCCATGGTTCGTTGCAACTGTTCGTACAGTTTGTAACGTGGTTGCGAACTTTGGTAACGGCATCGGCGGTGCTGTGCAAACAATTACATTTTCCATAGAGCAGGCTGAAGACGCGCTCCCTGCATGGCTCACAGACCAGGCATTGCCGGAAGCCGCATCCCACTTGGGCTGCGTGCGAGTGCAACTTTGGCACAACGATCCTGCCATCACCAATCTGCCGAGCCCCGAACGAGCGATGCGGACGCAACCGGACAGCACGGTGGATTGGGTGATTGTCATTGAGGCCGTTGCCGAATCGGCGCTGCAAGAAATTATTCAGCCGATAGAGAATATTCTGCGGGAAAACCATGCGACGAATATTCGAAATCAAGGCCCGTACCAATTGCTGAATTATTTGCGCAAGGAATGAGACGAGTATTCGGCACATCGACCCGAATGCCGTGGCGACGAACACTAATTGTCGTCGCATTGTCGTTGATCGCGCTCGTGGCGCTTGCAGTATTTTTCGTTGCGACGTTCGATGCGAATTCGCACAAGGCGCGGCTCACGACTATGGTGAAGGAAAAAATCGGGCGTGAACTTTCCATCCCCGGTGCTATAAAGTTGAAGCTCTTTCCCAGCGTACGCGTCGAGCTTGAGCGCGCGATTCTGAACGAGAAAAATTCTTCCGCAGCATTTGCGAGCGTCGAGGATGTAAAGCTTTCGCTGCGACTATGGCCGCTTCTGAAAAGCCAGTTAATTTTGGATCAAGTGGAAATCGGTAATTTCAGCCTTGCGCTGAAACGTTTCGCAAACGGCAACAGCAATTTTGACGATCTGATTTCTAAAGATGATTCTCCCTCGTCGCTCCGCTTCGATCTCGCCGGACTGACTATAAAAAATGGAACGCTGCAATTCAATGACGAACTCAATCAACGAAAAACGCAGCTCACGAAAATTCAATTGACGAGTGGCCGGTTAACGGAAAATGTGGCGTCGCCGATTCGCGCCCAGTTTCTTCTTGCCAACGATAATCCGGCTGCTGCTTTACAAACTGATCTCAATGGCGAAATCAAGTTCGATTTGCAGAAAAAACATTACGTGCTGAATCGAATTCAAGTTAAGGCGAGCGGCGAAGCGGTTGGCTTTTCGCCCGTTAGTATCGGCCTAAGAGGCAGTATTGACTGGGTGGCCTTGGGCCATGCGGATCTCGGGGTAGGCCGCATTGCGATGCAAGACGTCAGTACGGTGGTCGATGGTCGTTCCGGTACGCAATCTGTGCATGGC
>JANOGO010000246.1:0-32675 GCA_031406045.1 Pseudomonadota bacterium | reverse complement strand
GCCGCGATCCGCCGCTCGCGCATCATCGGCCGCCGCTTTCAAATCGTGCATGCGTTGTGCGGCAATGAAACCGTGGAAGTATCGACGTTTCGCGCCATGTCCGTGCCGATTGCCGAAGGCGAAACTGACAGCAATGAAATGCGCGCCGACGAACACGGCCGCTTGCTGCGCGACAACGTCTTCGGCAATCAAGAGGAAGACGCCTCGCGCCGCGACTTCACCGCGAATGCGTTGTTCTACGATCCGGCGACCGAAGAATTGTGGGACTACCATCACGGCGTCGCCGATATTCGCGCGAAAAAATTGCGCATGATCGGCGATCCGGCGACGCGTTATCGCGAAGATCCGGTACGCATGCTGCGCGCCGCGCGCTTCGCCGCCAAGCTTGGCTTCACCATCGACGGCCCGACGCAAAAACCGATTCGCGAAATGGCGGATTTGCTGAAAAACGTGCCGAAGTCGCGCCTGTTCGACGAGATGATGAAGCTGCTGTTGTCCGGCCACGCGTGGGCGTGCGTGACGACGCTGCGCACGGAAGGCTTGCATCACGGTTTGTTGCCTTTGCTCGATGTGATTTTGGAACAACCGATGGGCGAGCGTTTCGTTAAGCTTGCGCTTGAGCAAACCGATTTGCGCATTCAGCAGGATAAAACCATCTCGCCGGGATTTTTGTTCGCGACCTTGCTGTGGCACGAAGTGCTCGCCGCCTGGGATGCGAATCTGGAAGCGGGCATGCGCAAGCCGCTGGCCTTGCATCAAGCGATGGATGACGTGTTGCGGCAGCAATCCACCGAGCTGAATATTCCGCGCCGTTACGACGCGGTGATGAACGAGATTTGGCAATTGCAGCCACGCTTTATCGATCGTTCCGGCTCGAAACCTTTTCGTTTGCTCAGTCATCCGCGCTTTCGCGCCGGTTATGATTTTCTGCTGCTGCGCTGTCAGAGCGGCGAACTCGACGCCGAGCTAGGCCAGTGGTGGGAAACATTCCAAGCAGCCGGCGAAGAAGAACGCCAAAGCATGCTGCTGACGGAAATCGTCGAGCCGGGAACGAAAAAACGCCGCCGCCGTAAACGCAAAGCGCCGGCCGCGGGGCCGGTCGATGCCGAGTGAAGATCGTTGCTTACATCGCCTTGGGCTCTAATTTAGATAATCCTAAAATGCAGATCCAAGATGCGTTCGCCGAGCTCGATGAAATCGAAAATACGCGCTTGCTGCAAACTTCTTCGCTGTATGCCAGCGCGCCGTGGGGATATGCCGATCAGCCGGATTTTGTGAATGCCGTGGCCTCGGTGGAAACGGAATTGCCGCCGCGGCGCTTGCTCGACGAGCTATTGAAAATTGAAACGTGGCACGGCCGCGCGCGTTCTTTCGCCAACGCGCCGCGCACGTTGGATTTGGATATCGCGCTGTATGGCGATGAGATTGTCGATGAAGAAAGTTTGAAAATTCCTCACCCGCGTATGCATGAGCGCGCGTTCGTGCTGGTGCCACTTGGCGAGATCGCGCCGGCGTTGGTGATTCCGGGACAGGGCTTGCTCGCGAAATTGGTTGAGCGTTGCAGTGATTCGAGTTTGAAACGGATGGTGGATTGAAATGCAACGCGATTTCGTTACACTGTACCTTGCATAATGCCCCCTCCCCTTCAAGGGGAGGGTTTGGGTGGGGATGGGTCGGTTTTGGGCGTCGATATAACCCATCCCCATCCCCGCCTTCCCCTTGAAGGGGAAGGAGCGTTCTAATTAAGGTTTTCATTTACTGATTTTCGTCGTACACATGGCACTACCCGAAAAATATCGCTACGTAGTCATCGAAGGCCCGATCGGCGTCGGCAAAACGAGCCTCGCCAAGCGCATGGCCGAGCACCTCGGTGCCGATGCGTTGTTGGAAGAGCCGGATGCGAATCCATTCCTGCCGAAGTTCTATCGCGACATGCGCCGCCACGCCTTCTCGACACAGATGTTTTTCCTATTCCAGCGAGTGGCGCAAGTCAGCGATTTGAAACAACGCGGGTTATTCGAAAAAATGACCATCTCCGATTTTTTGTTGGAGAAAGATCCGCTGTTTGCGCGCATGACCTTGACCGACGAAGAGTTCAGCCTTTATCAGCGCATTTATCAACACCTCGCGCCGCAAGCACCGGCGCCGGATTTGGTGATTTATTTGCAAGCGCCGGTGGAGGCGTTAATCAATCGTGTTAATCGTCGCGGCAATGCGTATGAGCGGAATATTTCCGAGGATTATTTGCGCCGCTTGGCGGAAAGTTACACAGAATTTTTCTATCAATACAACAACGCGCCGTTGCTGATCGTCAACAGTAGCCGCTTAAATTTTGTCGATCGCAGCGACGATTTTGAATTACTATTGCAGCGAATTAACGCGATGCGTGGAGGCCGCGAGTTTTTTAATCGCGGATCGTAAAACTTTTTATAGAGGGGGGTAAATGATGCGAATGACTCTTAAAGACCTGGCGAAAAAATTCGACGCCAAGGAAAAAATAACCATGGTGACGATTTATGATGCGAGCTTCGCCACCGCGGCGGAGCAGGCGGGCGTTGATATTTTATTCATCGGCGATTCCTTAGGCATGACGGTGCAAGGCCACGATAGTCCGTTGCCCGTCACGGTCGATGACATGGTTTATCACACACGCGCGGTGGTGCGTGGGAGCAAGCAGGGTTTCGTGATCAGCGATCTGCCGTTCGGCGCCTATCACGAGAGCCCGGCGCAAGCGTTTCATAGTGCGGCGCAACTGATGAGGGCAGGCGCCAATATGGTGAAGCTCGAGGGTGGCGCGGTAATGGCGGAAGCGGTTGAGTTTTTGGTCAAACGCGGTATTCCGGTTTGCGGGCATTTAGGTCTGACGCCGCAATCCTACAACGCGCTCGGTGGCTTTCGCGTTCAAGGCAAGAGCGACGAAGGCGCGCAGCAATTGATCAGCGACGCGAAAACATTGCAAAGCGCCGGCATGTCCATGGTGGTTTTGGAAGCGGTTCCCGCGACCTTGGGAAAACAAGTCACTGAAAGTCTCACGATGCCGACCATCGGCATCGGCGCCGGCCCCGATTGCTCCGGCCAAGTGTTGCTTGCCTACGATTTGCTCGATATTTTCCCCGGCAAAAAAGCAAAGTTTGTGAAGAACTTTATGGCGACCGGTGGTAACGTTTCTGCGGCCTTCGCGAATTTTGTTAAGGAAGTAAAAGCGGGAACTTTTCCTGGGCCGGAACACTGTTACTAGAACAAAGAAAAATAAATGGAAGTCATCCACACCGTTAAAGAACTACGCGAACGCCTGCGCGGCGAGCCGCGCGTGGCGCTGGTGCCGACCATGGGCAATCTGCACGAAGGCCATATCCAACTCATTCGCATCGTTAAGCCCAAGGCGGCGTGTTTGGTCGCGAGCATTTTCGTGAATCGCTTGCAGTTCGGCCCGAAGGACGACTTCAACAAATATCCGCGCACCTTGCCGGGCGATTGCGAAAAGCTCGACGAGGCCGGTTGCCACGTGGTGTTCGCGCCAACGGAAGAAGAGATTTATCCGCAGCCGCAGACGTTCACGGTCGAGCCGTCGAGCTTGCAGAATATTCTTGAAGGAGAGTTCCGCGCCGGGCATTTTCGCGGCGTGGCGACGGTCGTGCTGAAACTCTTCAATATGGTGCAACCGCAGATCGCGATTTTCGGCAAAAAAGATTATCAGCAGTATTTAGTGCTGCGCGACATGGTGCGGCAATTGGAATTGCCGATCGACATCATTCCCGCCGAAACGGTGCGTGCCGACGATGGCTTGGCGCTGTCGTCGCGCAACGGTTATCTGTCGACCGGTGAACGCAAAGAAGCGGTGCGCCTGAATCAGCAATTACAAAAAGTGCGCAGCGCGATTTTTGCCGGCGAATGGGATTTTGCCAAACTCGAACACGCTGCGGTTAAACATCTCGACGAGCACGGTTGGAAAACCGACTACATTTCTGTGCGCAGCCAGCAGGATTTATTGACCCCGCAGCCGCAGGAAAAACATCTTGTCGTGCTCGGCGCTTCAAAGCTCGGCAATACCCGGCTGATCGATAATTTGGAAATTGATTTGTAGTTCTTTATCGGTTGATTCGTAGACGATACCTCGGTTAATTGTCATTCCCGCGAAGGCGGGAATCCATTTGGCCTTTCCACGTCGACATGGATTCCCGCTTTTGCGGGAATGACAGTTTGGGAATACTTGCGCCGGTGCAGTAAGCATGGATCGACAAACTTCCGGTTCGCACTGCTCACAGATTTCGCCAGAATTATTAGGCTCGCCGCCTTACGGGTTCGTCGTCCCCGCGTAGGCGGGGACCCAGTGTCGTTCAAGCGTAAAGACGCTGGATTCCCGCCTTCGCGGGAATGACAGTCAAAATCAATACTCAACGGTCTCACGACCTTCTTCGCGGGCGGGTTCTTTTGAGGAAACCTTACCCTTGCATGTGCCGCTCCCTTTGAGGTTTTTGAACTTCCCGCTTCCACCGAGATACTGAAACGCGCACTCCCACGTTGTTTCCCAGGAGCCGTCCGCCTGTGAAGTGGTTTTTACTGTGCCCTGAAAGGTTCCATAACTCGTGCTGCCGTCTTCGTGGGTATCGAAGTAGTAGCCGGTTTGCTTACCCGTACCGTCGATGATGTCGGAATGGATGTAAGTCCATTCGTTTTTGATTTTGAAATCCGGGTTGGAGTATTTAATGTCGGCTACGCTCATTTCTTGGCTGATCTCGTGATTCGGCACGTCGCCGACGATGACCACAGTTTTCGATGCTGTTCTAAAGTTGGTTTTCACATAGGTGTGTTCTTTCTTTTCGGCGGCAAACACCGAAAGGCCAAATGAGCCTAGCGCTATCAGTAACAATGCCGATAAAGATACGCGCACAAGATTTGCAGATTTCATGGTAACCCTCCTGGGTAAGTTTAAGAAAAGTGCACCGAGTGACATTCCCGGCCACGAAAAAATGTTACGCTTTCCGATCGTCGAAATCCCCACCTGACCAGGCGGGATGTGAGAGGTTTCCTAAAATATTTGAGCCCGAAGTTTCGAGGAATGGCAATCCAGCGTGTTGTAGACAACGACACTGGATCCCCCGCCTTCGCGGGAATGAGGCGCTGGCCTCGGGCCACAATCTCGAGTTTTTTCGTAGTTACTACAATATTGCTTCAAATATTTCCATGATCCTCTGGCACCCGCGTTCCTATTGCCTCCTGGCGTGGCCATGGCTGAGAGCCAATACCGGGGCGGTTCCTGGCGCGGTCGTTCCAACTAGGCAGGCTCGCTAGAATTTAATGATTATTTGCAGGTACCTTCACGTCGGTCGCGAGTAAAATAGTAACTCTTTGAACGATGAAAATAATTAGGGATACATGATGAGGAAAATATTCGCCGTTTTATTTGCCTGTAGCGTTTCGGCATCGGTAAACGCCGCGGACAGCGATTGGGCGAACAATCTTACTCCGATCGCCGCGCAGGATTGGAATGTGGAACGCGCGGCGCATTTGTTGGAGCGCGCCGGATTTGGCGCAACGCCGGAAGATATTCAGCGCTTCGCGGCGATGACGCCGGAAGTGGCGATGAAGGAATTGGTCGATTTCCAAGGCATCGACAACAGCCATCTCGCGCCGTTCGACGAATCCGGTGTGTTCGATCCCGGTGTCGATCCTTTCCCCGAAAGCCGTCCCGCAACGACGACGCAAGCGAAGCAGCAGGGCGAAGCGCTTGGCGTGAAGGTCAAGCCGAAAGGCAATCGCAAAATGCAGCCGGTGGTGAATAAATTTTTCTATTGGCTGCGCGCCAGCCGCTTGGAAACCGATCGCCTCGGCTATTGGTGGGCGAACCGGATGTTGACGACGCAGCGGCCGTTGGAAGAAAAAATGGCGCTGTTTTGGCATGGTCATTTCGCCAACAACGAAGAGAAGGTTCGCGACTATCGCAAAATGCAGCGGCAATTGGCGTTGTTCCAGGCCAAGGGAACCGGCAATTTCCGCGAGCTGTTGATCGGAGCGGCGCAGGATCCGGCGATGCTGGCGTTTCTCGACGCCGGCGTGAACGTGAAGGGCGCGCCGAATGAAAACTTCGCGCGCGAGATCATGGAATTGTTCACGATGGGTGTGGGCAATTACAGCGAAAAAGATATTCGTGAAGCGGCGCGCGCGTTCACCGGCTGGAACTACGAAGGCGTTATATTCAAGAAAATCGACGAAAAGCACGACGACGGCGTGAAAAATGTACTGGGCAAAAGTGGCAATTTCGACGGCGTGCAGGTGATCGACATTATTTTGCAGCAACCGGTCACAGCCGAATTCGTCGCCGGAAAAATTTATCGTTATTTGGTGCGTCAAGAGATATCCGATACGACGAAGAAGCAACTCGCTGCGGTTTTGCGTGACAATAAATATGAAATCGCGCCGCTGCTGAAAACGATATTGATGTCGAAAGATTTTTATAGCGCGCCGTCGATGGCGACGCGCATCAAGAGCCCGGTTGAATTAGCGGTATCCACTTACAAAAAACTCGGCTTAAAAGAAGTTCCCGGCGTACCGGATTTCAATGACGCGACCGAAGCGTTGGGCCAACGTTTGTTCCGCCCGCCTACGGTTGCCGGTTGGGCGCAGGGCAAGAGTTGGATCACGCCGGGGCTATTGTTGGAGCGCGGTAATTTCGCGCGCGACATGCTATTCCCGAATATTAATTTCCTGCCGCCGGATCGTTACCCAGACGATGAAACTATTCGTATCGTCAGCGCCAAGATCGATCAAGGCTTGGACATCACCACCGCAACTAAGCCGGAGGGTAAAGGCATGGGCGGTGGCGGCGAGGCGATGATGTCGATGGCCAACGCGATGGCCGATCACGACGAAGATTTCAACACGCGTTACGCCAGCTTCCGCGGCTGGCAGATGGCGACGGAAAAAGTGAAACCGATTGTTCGTCGCACCGCGCAAGTGGACTTGACGGCGATGGTTATAGCGCAGAAATTGGGGTCGACAACGCAAGTAGTCGATTACATGCTGGCACGTTTTCTGCGCACGCCGGCGGATAGCGCCGATCGTGCGCGCTTCGTTGAATTTTTGAATAATGAATTGGGCACAGACAAAGTGAGCGAGGCGGAAACCTATCTCGAGGAACCGCTCCGCTTGCTGCTACACCTCATCATGAGTTTGCCCGAATATCAGTTAGGTTAATGAAAAACTACTGCGGTGCTCATCCGCTTCGTTACACGGTGCTCGGAATCCTCATGAACTTAAGTACATTCCGGTTATTGCACGCCGTGCGCCTCGCGCCTGAGCATCCTCGCTACGTTTTTCAATGAATTATTTTAAGGGATTGACGATGCAAAACGACAAATATTTTGGTCAACGAATCAGCCGCAGAGCCTTATTGGGTGCGGGTCTTGGCAGTATCGGTTTGAACGGCGCGCGGATGTTGGGCGTGCCGCTGGCGATGGGACAGGTGGCGCAGGCGATGGCCGCAGACGCCGCGAGTAAAGAGCGCATTCTCGTAGTCGTGGAACTATCCGGCGGCAACGATGGTTTGAATACGCTGGTGCCCTTTGGTGACGATATGTACTACAAACATCGTCCAACGCTTGGCATCAAGCCCGATAAATTGCGCAAAATCGACGATCATTTCGGTTGGAATTCCGGCATGGCTGGTTTCGAGAAATTGTATAAAGACGGCAAGCTCGCCGTGATCCATGGCTGCGGTTACGACCAGCCGTCGTTCTCGCATTTCACGTCGATGGCTTATATGCACACGGCGGCGCCGAACAGCGGCGAGGAATATGGCTGGATCGGCCGTCTTGGCGATGTATTGCAGCCGAAAACGGCGGCGAATTTCATCGTCAATATCGATGCGACGCAATCCTTGGCGGTGAAAAGTCATGTGCACGTACCGGTCGTGTTCGATGAGCCGGAGCGCTTCACGCGCAAGGGAAGTTTCCAAGAAAAGCCTTTGTTTGATACCGTGGCGCAAACCGATAATGACGCGAATGCGTCCCGTGCGTTTTTGCGCGAAGCAGCGAAAAGCGCCATCGACGCCTCGGCCTTGGTGCGCGACGCGTGGACAAAATATCGCACGCCGGTAGATTACGGAATTGCGCCGATGGGTTTGAACAAAGTGACCTCGCTGATCGACGCCGGCATGCCGACGCGTTTGTATTACACCGGTTATCGCAATAACGCGTTCGATACCCACGTGCAGCAGCCCGATCTGCACGCGCGCTTGCTCACTTACGTTTCCGACGCGATCATGGGCTTTATGCGCGATTTGGAGCGTATCGGCAAAGCGGACAACGTCTCGATTCTGGTGATGTCCGAGTTCGGCCGCCGCGTGCCGGAAAACGCCAACCAAGGCACCGATCACGGCACGGCGAATTATATGTTCATGGTCGGCAAGCACGTGAAGGGCGGCCATTACGGCAAGCCGGTCGATCTGACGAAATTGGATTCCGGCGATAATCTGATTCATACGACGGATTTTCGCCGCGCCTATGCGACGTTAACTAAGGGTTGGATGGGTTACACCGACACGGCCAAGGTATTGAAATCGGAGTTTGAGCCGTTTCCGATTTTTGCTTGATACACGGCGGGTAAGTTAGCGCACGTTGCATGAATAGCCGCTGCCCCTCACCCTGCACCCTCTCCCCGGAGGGGCGAGGGGAAAAACTCCCCCACCCGCAGGCTCGATAAATTGATTGATGAACTTGGCGCGCTGGGATTGGTCTAGAACAATCTGCTAGACTTTGGTCATTCCGTTAACAATAACAGCCATGTTCTGTAGAAATTTGTTGCTTATCGTCGCCTCGTTTATCGCGGGCACCGTTGCCTACGCCGCGGAGGTTCAAGAACTCGAACAAGAAGTCGTGGTCGGCAAACGCGAGCGCGACATTCCGCGACTGGGTTACCAAACACCCGAGGTGTTCGATCCCTTCACCGATATTTTGTGGCAAGGCGGTTACCGCGACTATCCGCCGTCGGAAATTCCCGAGGGCTTGAAGTATGCCACCGCGATGGCTCGCACCGCCAAGCTTGGGCGCATCGCGGTATGTGCCGATGCGTTTTACTGGCCGTTCTCGCACACTATGAAGACCTCGGAGCCGCCCGGCATTGATATCGAGATCGTGCGCCGCATCGCCAAGCGTCACGACTGGCGCATCGAAATGATGTGGGCGCCGAACACCATTTCCCGCGGCGGCGTCGGTGCGGCTTTTAGTAAAGGGATCGATCGCGGTTATTGCGACGTGTTTCTTGGCCTGGTCATCACCGGTGACGATCATCATATGGAAGGCCATCAAATGGTGTTCACCAAGCCCTATATCGGCATGGGTTTCGTGCTCGTTACCCAGGGCAAGGCCAAAGGCATGAAAACTTTGGACGAGGTGGTGAACGCGAAGATTAAGTTGGGCGTCCCGGCGTTTTCGCCGATGTACGATTATGTGAAGGAAAAAGGCATCCCGTACGAATCTTACGCGCTCAATTTTCGCTTAGTCGATGCCTTCGTTAAGGGCGAGGTCGACGCGGCGATGGTATGGGAGCCAGGCTTGCCGGTCGCGAAGAAGGAGAAGGGCTACGATGTTAAGGCGGTGCCGGGCTATGTGCCGGTCGCCGGCCAACGCTGGAATGGCGCTTGGGGCGTGAAAGGCAAGGAGTCGGAGTTTCTTGAATTCCTTGATACGGAGTTAGTCAAAATGATTGGTAATGGCGAGTTAAAGCAAATCGTGGAAAGTTATGGCCTCAACTACTACCCACCGTTCGTAAACTGATGGAAAACCGAAGCGTTTGGATGTTTGTCATGTTCGCGCTGAGCGCTCTCAGCGCGCTGCCGAAATTCGCGTACAGCGCCGATGTTCAGCAGCTTGAAACCGAAACTGTCGTCGGCAAAAAGCAAAAATGGGATCCGAAAAAAACCCATCCCGAAGTATTCGATCCGGTCAACAATGAGCGTTGGCGCGCGGGTTTTCGCGAATCGTTCACGACCGAAATTCCCGAAGAACTCAAGAAGGTCGACGCGCTCACGCGCATTCGTGCGATGAAGCGCATCGTCGCCTGCGCCGATGGTTGGTACTTTCCGTTTTCGCGCACCGCGCCGAAATCGGAAGCACCCGGCATCGATATTGATATCGTGCGCGATATCGCCAAGCGTCACGATTGGAAGCTGGACATCGTTTGGGCTAATTCCGGTATTAGTTTGTCCTACGCGTTTTCGGCGACGATCGATAAAGGCTATTGCGATTTCTTCGTCGGCCTGGTCCATTCCGATGAAAATGACGACGTGCGCGATCATCAATTGGTCTATACCAAACCCTATCTCGGTGTTGGATTTGTCTTGGCGGTGCAAGGCAAGGCGGCGAAGGTGAAGACTTTGGCGGAGATCAAAGCAAAAAAACTTAAAGTCGGTGTGCCGATGTTGAGCCCGATGGAAGAATATGTTCGAACCAACAAAATGGAATATGAACTATACAGCCAGAGCCATGGATTGATCGATGGCATGGTCAAGCACGAAGTGGATGCGGCAATGATGTGGTCCGGCGCGTTGGCGGTTGCGAAGAATGATTTCGACGTCGAGTTCGATGTCGCCTCGGATTACATCCCGCAGCCGGGCCAGCGTTGGAACGGCGTGTGGGTCGTTAAAGAAAAAGAAACGCAGCTCAAAGCGTTTCTCGATGACGAATTACAAACGATGCTGAAGCAAGGCAAAATTCAAAGCATCGTCGAGAGTTATTACATGCCGTTTTATGAGCCGTTCGTTAACTAAAATTATTGCAACAAGGACATAACGATGAGAAAAATATTACCGCTGTCGAGCCTCGCCCTCATAGCCGTATTGTCGCAGAGCGCTGCGGCGATCGAGGGGACGGTGCTGTGGAACAATGCAAAATGCGGTGTCAACGTGATTGCCACCGACGGCGGTTATACGTTTAATCAGCAAGTCTCGGCAGGGGATTTGTCGGCCGGCGATATGCTGGACGGCGCGCTCAATGTGCCGGAAAAAACCAGCAGCTTTGCGAATGTGACGACGGGCAAAAAAATTATGATGTGGGTCGCGCGCTATTCCACGAGCAAGAAGATTATTCTAGAGCGTATTCCGGCGAGTTGTCGGACGGACGAGTTGGCGAAGCTAAACTAAAGACATTTAGAATTTCCCGCGTCGCTTCGGCTTGAGGCGGCGGAATACCACTTTGTCATTCGCGCGAAGGCGGGAATCCATTTGGCCTAACCTAACGTGCGCGCGGCGAAAAATCAGTAGTCGTCGTTCCCGCGAAGGCGGGGACCCAGTGTCGTTCCGACGCAAAGACATTGGATTCCCGCCTACGCGGGAATGACATTAATAAATGCCTGGACGGGATGGCCTAGGGCCAGAGCCGCATCAATACTGCCTCTGGCCCTAGGCCACCCCGCCAAGCCGGGTGATGTGGCAATTAATGGCAGTGCAACCCGTCCTCGCCGCCCTTCCAAGCCGGCGCACCTACGACAAATCCATTGCGATTCATCCATGCCACATTGGTCATGAAATCGTTGTACTCGCTTTTCTGAAACGACACTGGCGCTCCTTTTTCCATCGCCTTGTCGAGTTTTTCCATGGAATCATCGGCGCGTGCCACTTTATCCGCAGCAGGTGTGGGGTCCGCATGCTTGGGTTTAACCTCGTCAGCCTGAAGCGGCGCGGCAACGGTTAAAGCGAGTGCGAGTGCGATTGCGAAGAGCGAAAAGTTTGGGCGCGTCATGGGAAGCCTCCGGTCAAAAAACTATCATCGAAATGTACAAGACGAAAATGTACGCCTACTTTGCCGGCGATGCAAGCGGCTCCGCGCCAGGTTCCGTTAATATGCCTGAGAGCCAATATCCATGCGGCTCTCCAGGCATATATCGCGCTATTTTGCGACGTCTAAGCTGCCCATTGCTTTCGGATACGTGACGATGCCCCAAGGTAAATTAAGGTCTTTCACATGATTGACCGGCTCAAACGTCGTGCCATCCAAAACCAGCACTTCTTGACTGCGTCCGCAGGCGATCAATAAATTTTTCTCGTCCGGCGTGAATGTGAAATGCCAGCAGCGATCGCCGATCGGCACGGTCTTTTCCAGCTTCAGGGTTTTGCCGTTAAACACCTGTAATTCTTTAGCCTTGAACGCAGCGACCAGCAGGCGCTTGCCGCTTTTATCAAAGGCGATGCCGTACGGACCCTTGGCGGTGGCGACGGTTTTGACCGGTTTAAATTTTCTATCGAGTAGCAAAATCTTATCGCCATATTCGAGCGACACGACGTAACTTTTCCCATCCGGCGAAGCTTTGATGCCGCGCGGACGATCGCCGAGCTTGTGCGTGCTGATCTTTTTGACCAGCTTGCCTGACTTGATATCGTAGACAGTGATGGTGTTATCGCCTTCGTTGGTCACGAGCATTTTCTTGCCGTCATGAGAAAATTCGATGCCTTCCGTCTCCGGCCCGCTCATGATAGTTTTGACAACGTTCATCGCTTTCAGGTCGATGATGGCGATACCGGCGGGCAATTTTTCTTCGCCATCGTCGTCGTCTTCTTTCTCACCGGGTTTCGGCGGCGGGCCGGCCTTCGCGCTCGGCTCGTAACTGACATAGGCGAAATCGCCGAACACGCGCACGAATTCGGGATTCTGGCCAATCGGAATGTGTTTGATGACTTTCTTCGTTGCCGTATCGATCACCGAGACATCGCCGCCTTCGCGATTAGCGGTGATCAATAATTTGCCGTCATTCGTAATGCCGATGCCGCGCGGCTCCTTCGCCTCGATATCGATGGTGTCAACGACGGTGAAATTCTCTAGCGAGATCACCGAGACGCCTTTGTCTTGGTTGGTGACATAGGCGACACCTAAGTGATGGCCGGCAAAGGCAGAGACGCTTAGCCCTAAGCCGACGCCAAGCAACGCCAATTTTTTCGATACAGCTTTCATATTAAACATTCTCCTCGTTAATTTCGTGGACGATGCGACGTTGCGCACCGTCATTTTGATTCGATTGGCTAGCCTTGGTTCATCGCGTCGAGCGGAAAAATGGGTCGCCTTATTTTACGATATGGAAACAGCGTCCAATCAGAACTGGTCACACCGACGCCGTTGCATTCGATAGCGGCCTTGGCGATCGGCAGAAACACCGGCCGAAAATACATGCGCGATTTTAATACAAGATACTTCTTACGTCGCGGATCGATTCCGACGCTGGTGAACACGCCCAAATCCCATGGCTCTTGCGCACGCTCGCAAATGACGATTTCCGCGGCGCCGGTATCGAGCACGACGGTTCGCCCCATATGGCTGCGCACGCCGGTGAGTTGTGGCCCGGTGATGGTGTATTCGCCGTCAGTGATCGCGCGCACGACGCCGCTCAATTGCAGCGGCTCACCGTTCAAGTTTATCGATGGCATGTCCATTTTTCCACCGACGAACAATGTAATTTTCGCACCGACGCCAGCCGCAATACATTGCGCCACGGCCTCCGTATCACGTATCGGGCCGGCAGCCAGATTTGACGCGCCTTGGCGCAATGCCTCGGCCAGGACCCGCATGGTATCTTGCGTTCCGCCCGATGCACAATTGTCGCAATGATCGAGCAATAGGATCGGGCCGACTTTGATTTGCATCGCTTTTGCGATTGAATCGGCCAGTGGCTCGGCGTGATAAATAAATTCATCGCGCCGATTCCACGCAAGTTCAAGAATTATTTTACACGCGTCTTCCGCTTGTTGGCGATTGCTGTCGGCGACAACAACCGCGCTCAATCCCGCTTGTGGAATGTCCGCGAGCGGAAAACCACCGAACGCCGTTGCGGCGAGCAGCCCCTGCTGTTCTGCTTGTTTTGCCGCGGCGACAAAATCGCGCATCGCGCCTTCCGCGGTATTCATTTTTAACGTTTGCGCCAAGATCGGCCGATTATCCCATGCCATCACCGGCTTGATTTCGCCGTTGAGATAGCGCAACAAAATACGCGCGGCGAGATCGCCCGCTTCGTACATATCGACGTGCGGATAAGTTTTGTAGCCGACGATCACGTCACAATTCGCGACCATTTTTTCGGTGACGTTGGCGTGTAGATCGAGCGCGACGGCGATCGGCAATTTCGGCGCGATACGGCGTAGGCGCTCGAGTAAATCGCCTTCGCCGTCATCGGTACTTTCTACCACCATCGCACCGTGCAGATCAAGGAACAGCGCATCGCAGCCTCGGTCGACGGCGTTGACGATGGCATCGCTCATGATCGTGTACGCGTCATGAGATACCGGTCCGCTCGGCGGCGAATCGCCGGCGACCGGTGTCACAATTTCCGCGCCGAGTTCCGTTGCGCGATCGATGAAGGCGCCCATCGGCGTGGCGGTTGCGTGCATCGCATCGAACGCGTCGCGATCGAAGTAGGGACCATTTTTGCCGAAGGCGAACAACGGTGTCGGCACCGGTGAAAACGTGTTGGTCTCGTGCTTCATTTGCGCGATGATGAATTTCATGTCATTTCGCAAGCGATGTGAGCGCGCGGCATAAAACGTGGTCGTCCCTCACCCTAGGCCTCTCCCAAAGGGAGAGGGGACAGAATCCCTTCTCCCTTCGGGAGAAGGGTGGGGACGGGGTGGCCTTGGGCCATGAGGGGCTGCGTTGCTACGAAGTGGAGCTTCACAATTTCTCCAGCCCACACCACTCCGCAACAAACAACGCAATCGCCTGCGTCACGCGTCGCATCGAATCCAATTCCACGCGCTCGTCGAAACCATGAATATCTTCCGCGAGCGGGCCATAAACCAATGCAGGAATTTTGCCGTAAATATCGAAAATTCGCGCATCAGTTGTCGCGGTGCTGATAACTTCTTGTAGCTCTGCACCGTCAAACGCAGCACGATGGGCGTATTTGAGAATATTCTCCGCCTCATCCGCATTCTTCAGCACGAAGCCGGTGGCAGCCAAACCAGGATAAAAAACTTTCGGCGGATACTTCGATAGAAATTTATGATCGCGCGCCGCGTCGGCAACACACGCTTCGATTTCCTTACGCGCTTCGTCGAGATTCTTGGTTGGCGGCACACCAATGCGCGCATCGAACGTACACCACGACGGCACGCTCGATGCCCAATCGCCGCCGGCAATTTTTCCGACGTTGAAATTGAGCGGATGATGCACATGACGATAATGTTCATCGTCGCGGCAATCGTCATTCCATTTTTCTTCGAGCACATGCAACGCCTGAATCAACCCGTATGCTGACTCAATCGCGTTCGCGCCGCGGCTGGCCTCGCGTACATGCACGGGCTTGCCCAACACGTGAACTTGAATCCATAACACGCCCACTTGCGCGCGGCCGAGTTGATTGTTCCACGGCTCGGGAATCAGCGCCGCGTCAGCGCGATAACCGCGCTGCAAGCAAGCAAGGGCACCATTCCCCGAGCATTCTTCTTCGATCACCGATTGGATATGCAGATCCGCGGCCGGCGCATAACCACAGCGCTTCAGCGCGTCGATCGCGAAAATATTCGCGGCAATGCCGGCTTTCATATCGCCGCTGCCCCGGCCATAGAGCCAGCCATTTTCTACGCGTGGGAAAAATGGCGGCGTGGTCCACATATTCAACGGCCCGACCGGTACGACATCGATGTGGCCATTCAAAATCAGCGAATGACCTTGGCTTTTTTTTGGGCGATGGGAGCCGACGACGTTCAGCGCATTTTCGTAGGGGACCGTGACGGGCGAGAAGCCCGGCAGATGTTTGAGATCATCGACGTGCATGTCCCACATATCGACCGCGTAGCTGCGTTCCCGCAAGGATTTCGCGACAAAATCCTGCGCCGTTTGCTCTGCGCCACGCACGCTGGGAAATTTGACGAGTTCGCCGGTGAAGGCGATTTGCTCATCGAAATGTGTATCGACTGTTTTCTGAATTCTGCTGACGAGTTCGCGGGCGAGCATTTTTCTAGGCGTCAGAAAATACTATTTGTCATTCCCGCGTAGGCGGGAATCCATGTTGACTTCCACGGCCAAATGGATTCCCGCTTTCGCGGGAATGACAACAGGGCAGGAAATCGTAAATAAACCTATGGCAACGTCTTCAACACATCCGCAATCGTACCGAACAACTGGTCGACATGTTTCTTCTCGGCAATCAACGGCGGAGACAGCGCGATGACATCACCAGTGGTGCGCACCAACACATCTTTGTTGAAGCAGCGCAAGAATGCTTCGAACGCTCGCGCGCCGGGTTTATCCGCAATCGATTGCAACTCGATGCCGGCGACTAAGCCTATGCTGCGTATGTCGATCACATGCGGCAGGCCGCGCAAACTATGCGCCGCGTCTTGGAAATATTCGGACAACCCGGCGGCGCGCTCGAATAACTGTTCTTCGCGATACAAATCCATCGTCGCGCTCGCGGCGGCGGACGCCATCGGATGACCGGAGTAGGTGTAGCCGTGGAAAAATTCGATGGCGTTGGCCGGCGCATTCATGAACGCGTCGTAGATATGGCTTTTGGCGATCACCGCACCCATCGGGATTGTCGCGTTGGTTACGCCCTTGGCGCAGGTAATCATATCCGGCACGACGCCGAACACGTCGGCGGCAAATGCGTGCGGACCGACGCGGCCGAAGCCAGTGATGACTTCGTCGAAGATCAACAGCAAATTGTATTTGTCGCAAATCTCGCGCAGGCGCTTCAAATAACCTTTCGGCGGCAGGAGCACGCCGGTGGAGCCGGCCATCGGCTCGACGATTACGGCCGCGATATTCGACGCATCGTGCAATGGAATAATGCGTTGCTCCAACTCATCGGCAAGATGCGCGCCCCATTCCGGCAGACCACGACTGAAAGCCTGCTTCTCGAGATTGAACGTGTGCGGCAGATGATCGACGCGCGGCAGCATGCTACCGAAGGTTTTGCGGTTGCCGGTCATGCCGCCGACAGAAATACCGCCGAAGCCGACGCCGTGGTAACCGCGCTCGCGGCCGATGAACACGGTGCGATGGCCTTCGCCACGAATACGGTGATAAGCGAGCGCGATTTTCAGCGCGCTATCGACCGCCTCGGAGCCGGAGTTGGAGAAGAACACATAATCCAAACCGATCGGCGCCATAGCGGCGAGTTTGCTCGCGGCTTCGAACGGGCCGGGATGTCCCATTTGGAAGGTCGGTGCAAAATCTAATGTATCGACTTGCTTTTTGATTGCGGCGGAAATTTTGTCGCGGCAATGGCCGGCTTGCACGCACCACAAACCCGCTGTGCCGTCCAAGACTTGCTTGCCTTCGACGGTCGTGAAATGCATATCTTTCGCCGACGCGAATAGTCGCGGCGCCGATTTGAATTGACGATTCGCCGTGAACGGCATCCAAAAATGTTCGAGATCGATTGCGGTCACGCCGGCATGCGGGGCATTCATGGTTTCCTCACTCGGTTTTGTGGTAACGGGACTATAAAGTATACAGCGTATAGATTTTTAACCGGCATCGATGCGAGGCGCGCCTAGATTGACGCTCCAGGCATGCCTTGCTAGGAGCTAATGTTCATGCGGCTTTCAGGACAATGCCTCAAAAGATACTGACTCAGCCTAGCGCAAGGACGCTTGAGGTCGCGAAAACTTTATCGCCTATCGCTATTTTCACCGTCGAGCTGAGCGGCAAATAAAGATCGACACGCGAACCAAAGCGGATGAACCCATAGCGCTGGCCGCGCGCGAGTTGATCGCCCTTGCCGACATAGCAGAGAATGCGCCGCGCAACCAGGCCGGCAATTTGCACGCAGGTCACGTCGGTGCCGGCGTTAGTTTTGATCCACAGCGCGTTACGTTCGTTTTGTTCCGATGCTTTATCAAGCGCCGCATTGAAAAACTGACCGGGGTGGTACCAAACATTTTGAATCGCGCCGTCCACCGGGCTGCGGTTGGAATGGACATTAAACACGTTCATGAACACGCTGATCTTCAGTGCGTCGCGATTTAGAAACGGATCGTGGGCTTTCCCGACAAACACAACGCGACCATCGGCGGGGGAAACAATGGCATTGGAATCGTTCGGCAGTTGCCGCGGCGGATCGCGAAAAAATTGCAATACGAAAAAAGCAATGAGCCAAAAAATCAGCGCGAACCAAAAGCCGAATCCGATCGTTGCGGCAATTGCAATGAAAAAGCTGAACGCAACAAACGGCCAGCCTTCACGGGCGATGATGGGGTGGGGGTAGGGCATGAGCGATACGTGAGGCGTTAGGCGTAAGGAGTGAGGCGTGAATAAACGCTGGTAGGTTTTTTTCTCTTCACTCCTTACTCCTCACACCTCCCGAGTTCTTAGTTCTTCGACTGATCAACCAATTTATTGCGTTTAATCCACGGCATCATTTCGCGCAATTTCTCGCCGACGATTTCAATAGAGTGGGCTTTATTCAGATTGCGATTGGACAGCAGCGACGGTGCGCCGGCACGGTTTTCCAGGATAAAATTCTTGGCGTATTCGCCGGTCTGAATGTCGCGCAGCGCTTGGCGCATGGCTTCGCGGCTTTGGGCGTTGATGATTTTCGGGCCGGTCACATATTCGCCGTATTCCGCATTGTTGGAAATCGAGTAATTCATGTTGGCGATACCGCCTTCGTAAATTAAGTCGACAATCAGCTTGAGTTCATGCAAACATTCGAAGTATGCCATTTCCGGCGCGTAGCCGGCTTCGACTAAGGTTTCATAACCGGCTTTGATGAGTTCCACGCAACCGCCGCACAACACCGCCTGTTCGCCGAAAAGGTCGGTTTCGGTTTCTTCTTTAAAGCTGGTTTCGATTACGCCGGCACGGGCGCCACCAATGGCCGCGGCGTAGGACAACGCCATATCGCGCGCTTTCTTTGTGACGTTTTGGTGAATCGCGATCAAGCACGGCGTTCCGCCGCCTTGCGTGTAAGTCGAGCGAACTGTGTGGCCCGGTGCTTTCGGCGCGATCATGACGACGTCGATGTCGGCGCGCGGCACGACTTGGCCGTAGTGAATATTAAAGCCATGGGCAAACGCTAAAGACGCGCCTTTTTTGATGTTCGGCTCGATATTTTCTCGGTAAACGGCGCCGATGTTTTCATCCGGCAACAACACCATCACAAAGTCGGCGCCTTTGACTGCGTCATCGACTTCCGCAACTTTAAGGCCGGCTTTTTTCGCTTTGTCCCAGCTCGCGCCACCTTTGCGCAAACCGACGGTGACTTTCACGCCGGACTCGTGCAAGTTAAGCGCATGGGCATGGCCTTGGGAGCCGTAGCCGAGGATGGTGACTTTCTTGCCTTTGATCAACGATAGATCGGCGTCTTTGTCGTAATAGACTTTCATGGATTCCCTTTTGGATTGGTGAGGAGCAAGGCGTGAGGAGTGAGGTGTCATTTCTCCTCACCCCTCACGCCTAACACCTCACGAAACTAGACTTTCATCACCCACTCGCCGCGCCCAACACCGCAAGCGCCGGTGCGCACGGTTTCGAGAATCAGTTCGCGGTTGATTGCTTCGAGATAGGCATCGAGCTTTTCGCCCGTGCCGGTCATTTCGATGGTGTAGGTTTTTTCCGTGACGTCGATGATGCGGCCGCGGAAAATATCGGCGGTGCGTTTAATTTCTTCGCGGTCTTTGCCTTCGGCACGAAGCTTAATCAACATTAATTCACGCTCGATGTGGCGGCCTTCGTTCAAATCGAATACTTTGACCACATCGATCAATTTATTCACTTGCTTGGTGATCTGCTCGATCACTTCGTCGGAGCCGCTGGTGACGATGGTCATACGCGACAAGGTCGGATCTTCGGTCGGCGCGACGGTCAGCGATTCGATGTTGTAGCCGCGCGCCGAGAATAGGCCCGCCACGCGAGACAGGGCGCCGGATTCATTTTCCAGCAGTAAGGACAATATATGGCGCATGGGTTTGGTTTCTAAATTCTGTGTTGCGAGTTGCTATAAATCTTCCGACGATAGGATCATTTCCGTCAAGCCCTTGCCACCCATCACCATCGGATAAACATTCTCCGTTTGGTCGGTGATGAAGTCCATGAAAACTAGACGATCTTTCAGCTTAAACGCTTCGCGCAAAGCGCCTTCGACATCGCCGGGCTTGTCGATGTACATGCCGACGTGGCCATAACTTTCGGCGAGCTTGACGAAATCCGGCAGTGCATCCATGTAGGACTCGGAATAGCGATTGCCGTGCATGACCTGCTGCCACTGACGCACCATGCCGAGATAGCGATTATTTAGGTTTACAATTTTCACCGGCAAATTGTATTGCTTGCAAGTCGAAAGCTCTTGAATATTCATCTGAATGCTCGCCTCGCCGGTGACGCAGGCGACATCCATATCGGGGAACGCAAACTTCGCGCCCATCGCATAGGGTAAGCCGACGCCCATGGTCCCGAGGCCGCCGGAATTGAGCCAGCGGCGCGGTTTGTTGAAGCGATAGAATTGCGCTGCCCACATTTGATGCTGGCCGACATCGGACGTGACAATCGCATTGCCATTGGTAACTTCATATAACTTGTCGACCACCATTTGCGGCTTGATGATGGTCGCTGCGCGATCGTATTTAAGGCAATCGCGCGAGCGCCATAACTCAATTTGCGCCCACCAGGCTTTCAGCGCGGTGCTGTCCGGCTTTTCTTTACTAGCGTTGAGTTGCTTGATGAGGTCGTCCAGCACGTCTTTGATATTTCCAACAATCGGCACATCGACTTTGACGCGCTTGGAGATCGACGACGGATCGATATCGATATGAATGATGCGTCGGCCTTCGACGTGGAAATGTTGCGGATTGCCGATCACGCGATCGTCGAAGCGAGCCCCAACGGCGAGCAACACATCGCAATGCTGCATTGCCATATTAGCTTCGTAGGTTCCATGCATCCCGAGCATGCCGAGGAATTGTGGATCCGGCGATGGATAGCCGCCCAGACCCATCAGCGTGTTAGTGCAGGGGTAGCCCAGCATTCGCGTTAGCTCGATCAATTGCGCCGACGCATCGCCGAGCACGACACCGCCGCCGGTGTAGATCATCGGGCGCTTGGCTTCAAGCAGCATCTGCATGGCCTTTTTGATTTGCCCGCTGTGGCCTTTGTTGACCGGGGTGTAGGAGCGCATGCTGACGGACTTCGGGTACTCGTAGTCGCAAAGGTGCGCGCTGACGTCTTTGGGAATATCCACCAATACCGGTCCAGGGCGGCCAGTCGAGGCGATGTAAAAGGCTTTTTTCATTGTTGCGGCAAGCTGTTTAACGTCCTTTACGAGGAAATTATGCTTGACGCAGGGCCGGGTGATGCCGACGGCATCGACTTCTTGAAAAGCGTCCAAGCCGATCGCGTGGGTTGGCACCTGTCCGCTGATGATTACCATCGGGATGGAATCCATGAACGCGGTGGCAATGCCCGTCACCGCATTGGTGACGCCGGGGCCGCTTGTGACCAGCGCAACGCCGACCCGCCCAGTGGCGCGAGAATAGCCATCGGCAGCGTGAACCGCCGCCTGTTCATGGCGCACGAGGATATGCTTAACCTTGTCTTGGTTAAAGAGCGCGTCGTAAATGTAAAGCACTGCGCCGCCAGGATAGCCGAAGACGAAGTCGACGCCTTCATCTTGCAGGCAACGGATGGTTAGTTCAGCACCGGAGAGCTGCATTTTGATCGATTTTATTTTAGCAGAATCAAATACATTAACGTGAAGCGCGATTTCGGTCAAGAACAACGGGTGTTTCAGGCCGTTTTAGCCGGTGTGGACAGGCCCTAATCGGCCTGATCGTTCGGCGGCTCGAGTTTGTTCCGATCATCTTTGGGTGGGCCGGGCACGCGATAATCTTCGTTCGCCCATGCACCTAGATCGATCATTTTGCAACGCTCGGAGCAAAACGGGCGAAAGCGGTTTTTTGTGTCATAAGTCGAACTTTTTCCGCATTGCGGGCAATTTACCGTTGGGGTCGAACTCATAGATGGCGCGAGTTGCTGCTATAGGTTACAAAAACTGAGGTTGAATTCCACATCGCGTTCATAAAGATGAGGTCGGCCCGCACTACCGACCGTGATGAATCGAATATTGAGCGCGTATTTGTTTGCGCTGATCTCGGGAACACATTCAAACTCGGCGCCAAGCGAGACGCGAATCATCTGCGCAACCCGCCCGGCCGGCACTTGTTGATAAACGCCTTGGTGGGCAACAACGGCGGTGTTCTGGGAACTTTCGCGCAACAGCTTGAGAACAATCGTCGCCGCATCGTTTACTGCGACGATCGGCTGCATCCAATTAGCGAGGTCTCTTTGGCGCGCTTCCGAGGAACGATTTAGCCAATAGTGATAAGAGGGTAAATCAAACGCCGATACGCCGCCGGGAATAGCACAGCGTTGTTTGATGCCCATCAGCCACTCGTTATCACGTAAATGCTGACCGAATTTACCGGTTCCAGCAAGCAAGTTGGCGGAGGTGCGTTCAATTTCTGCTAGAACGGAATTCAATCGACTAACATCAACATTGGGATTATTGCGCAAGACGTCGAGCGACTGCTTTTGGCGCTCCATTTCTTGCAGCAATTCCGATTTGAGATCCGCACGCGTAGCGACATCTAAAATTTCAAACATGGTCACGAGCGCCGTGTGGTGTTCGCGTCGCTCTGCGCTTGCGCCGAAATACCGTACTTTCTCGTACAGATCTTCGAGGCGCAGCAAGGTTCGAATTTTCTCGTTAAGCGGATAGTCGTAGGTGATCACGGGTTACCTACGTGGAAAATTGAAAGTCTGACGGTTTCCTAACAGTTTGACAATGCTATTGCGGCAAACTTTAAGAATTTTTTTCTAGATCAATCACGTTTTCCGTGATTGTTGGAGTTTGCAAGTGTACGAAGTCGATGGTCGACAACCGCTACCGCCGATGCGAGTGAATCTAACCCGCTTTCGTTAACAATAATATCGTCGGCGTGACGCAGCCGGTCGGCACGGGAAACTTGCGCGGCCATTATTGCTTTGACCTCGCCGTCCGATAGGCGGCTACGGGCAGCCGTGCGTGTAATTTGCAGTGCTTCACTGCAGTCAACGACGATAACCCGACTCACTCGATCGCCGTAGGCGCCAGTTTCAACGAGCAGCGGTATCGCAAGCAACACATAAGGTCCCGTGCTTCTGGCGCTGCGGGCATCGACTTCGCCGCGAATTAATGGATGGAGAATTTTCTCTAAGGTTTGTTTGGCATTTGGATCGGCGAATACTCGTTGTCGCATCGTCGCGCGGTTTAAGCCTCCGTCCGTATTCAGAACTTCTGCACCGAACTGCGCTCGGATGCTTGCCATCGCAACGCCGGTCGGCGTGGTCAATTCGTGCGCGATTACATCCGTATCGATGACGGTGACTCCCAGACTTTCGAACATTGCGGCGATAGTACTTTTCCCGCTGCCGATCCCCCCTGTGAGCGCCACCGCATAGGGCACTACTGAAATCCTTGCAAATAACTTTGCATGATCGGTTGTCCCCACAGCAAAGCGATGAATCCGGCCATCGCCAGGTACGGCCCAAACGGTAGGGGTATGTTGCGGCCAAGCCGTGCGAGTACGATCAAAATTATCCCGACCACGGCGCCCACGACTGACGACAGCAAGATCACCAGCGGCAGCACCTGCCAGCCGAGCCAAGCGCCGATCGCCGCCAGCAGCTTGAAATCGCCATAGCCCATGCCTTCTTTTTTTGTGATCAGCTTGAACGCCCAATACACAGTCCATAGGGCTAAGTAGCCGAACACCGCCCCCAATACGGCGGAGCGCAAGTCGGTAAAGGTTCGGTTGATATTGACGATTAGGCC
This sequence comes from Pseudomonadota bacterium, assembly GCA_031406045.1. Classification (GTDB taxonomy): domain Bacteria; phylum Pseudomonadota; class Gammaproteobacteria; order Burkholderiales; family JALYOK01; genus JALYOK01. The sequence continues at coordinate 8,882 of JANOGO010000246.1, read as the reverse complement.
CAGCCAAACCAGCGGCAGGGTAATACTGTCGGGGAGCAGTTGGGTATCCGCATCGATGAATGTCAACGCTATGAGCGCCCAAACGAGAACAATGGCGCTGATGGCGGCGATCCCAAAACCAAAATGCCACGCGACCAACGCACTAAGCAGCCCGGTGATGCCCTCGACAATCGGATAACGCGGGCTGATTTTGGTTTTGCATCCGCGGCAGCGGCCTCTCAACACCAGGTAGCTAACAATCGGAATATTTTCTGCGGCTGTGATTTGATGTCCGCAATGAGGACATGCCGACCGCGGGACGACGAGATTATATTTTGCTTTTTCGGTAGCGGCAGTTTGGGTTTGCTCGGTGGTCGCGGTTAGCTCATCACATTGCGCCCGCCAGTCGTTTTCCATCATGCGCGGTAAGCGATGAATCACTACATTTAAAAAACTACCAACCAATAATCCGAGAACGGCAGCCAGCGCCACGAACATTTGCGGCGTTGACTGCAAAACCTCAATCAACGCCAAACCTTCAGAGCCGTAACTAATGTTCTGACCGGTAGTCGCATAATTTATCGGCTAAACAACTTGTCCCATTTTGAAGATTGGCAGGTACATCGCGATGACCAAGCCACCAATAATGACGCCCAACACAGCCATGATAATGGGTTCCATCAAACTAGACAGTGACTTTACGGCGTTATCGACTTCCTCTTCATAAAAATCCGCTACTTTCGACAGCATTGAGTCCAACGCGCCGGATTCTTCGCCAATCGCGACCATCTGCAGAACCATGCTTGGGAATACACCGCTGTTTTGCATTGACACGGTCAAGCCTGTTCCATTACTCACTTCTGCCCGAATTCTTTGGGTTGCTTCTTCGAAGACCACATTTCCCGACGCACCGCCGACGGAATCGAGTGACTCAACTAAAGGGACGCCGGCGGCAAACATCGTGGCAAGTGTTCTTGCCCAGCGAGCCAGAATTCCTTTTTCGATGAGTGAGCCGAACACCGGCATTTTCAGGAAAATACGATCCATGACTTTCTGCATCTTGCGCGAGCGTTTCCAGGTGTAATTGAAAAACCAAATACTACCGCCAATGCCACTGAAAATCGCCCACCACCACTTCACAAATATATCTGAAATCGCCATCACAATCATCGTAGGTGCGGGAAGATCGGCACCGAAACTAGAAAAGAGCTCCTTGAAAGCGGGAATGACGAAAAGCATGATCACGGCAGTAATGATAAACGCCACAACCATAATCGCAGTCGGATAGAACAAAGCAGACTTAATCTTGGCCTTCACCGCTAGTGTTTTTTCCTTGTACGTCGCCAGGCGATCCAGCAACGTATCCAGAATACCCGCTTGCTCGCCGGCCGCAATGAGGTTACAAAATAGGTTATCAAAAAATAATGGGAATTTTCGAAACGCGGACGCAAGATTATTACCGGTCTCGACATCGGTTTTGACGTCCATCAATAAGCGCGTTACGTTTGGGTTGTTATGGCCTTTCCCGACAATATCAAATGCCTGCAACAGCGGCACGCCGGCTTTCAACATGGTAGCGAGTTGGCGCGTGAAAAACGTAATGTCTTTTTCCGTAACTTTTTTGCCGGACCCTAGGCGTTGGCGTTTGACCTTCACCACGTTGATACCCTGGCGCCGCAGCGTCGCCGTCACTACCGCTTCTCCACCGGCTTTTACTTCACCCTTAATCAGTTTGCCGGTACGATCTTTTCCTTCCCAGACGAAGTTATACAGTTTATTGCTGACTTCTTTTTTGGGTTTTTTGGTGATCTTTTGAGCAACCGCAGTGGCCATGGCTTAACCTTTAAACTGGGAATTTAAGTTCAAGCTCAGGAACTTAAAAGTCCGTTGCTTGAGTTTTTAATCATTTACACTAATAAATAATCGTACTTGTATTGATTATATTGAATAATGTATTCCAATATTGCCAGTTTTTCGATCGCTTGTAAAGACGTTTCCCAAGAATAAGTTGTAAATGATTGTTACAGATAAATTAAATTTATCCTTTTTGGGCTAATACGGGACCGGCAACGGGGTAGTCACCCTGCTGTGGAAAGATTCGAACGACCTTGACCATTCGATCCTGGGTTTGAACGATTTCGATTGGGTAGCCTGAGACTTTAAGGCTTGTTCCGGGTTCGGGAATCTCTTCTAAGTGTTCCAGGATCAGCCCATTAATGGTTTTCGGGCCGGTGAGGTCAAAATTGACGCCGAGCTTGCGATTCAGATATCGAAGCGAACAAGTCCCTTCGACAATTACGCTGCCGTCATCTTGTTCCCGCAATTGCGAGCTGTGGGCCGGCGAATGGCTGGTGAACTCACCGACGATTTCCTCCAAAATATCTTCCAGCGTCACCAATCCTTGCAGTTCGCCGTATTCATCTACAACCAAGCCGACGCGGCGCTGGTTTTCCTGAAAAGTCTGAAGCTGTGTGAGCAGCGGTGTGCCGGCCGGCACGAAAAATGGCGGGCGCATGATTTCCTTTAATGTCTCTTTCGTCAGGTCGCTGTTATGCGCCTGATGCAGAACGCGGCGCACATGAAGAATGCCGATTACTTCGTCCAATTGTTCCGAGTACACCGGCTGAACCGTATGATGGGATGTGGCAAGCCGGTTGCGGATTTCATCGATATCGGCAGAAATATCGATGGCTTCGATTTGCGCGCGCGGTGTCATCACGTCGTCGACAGTGATATTTTCCAGCTCAAACAAATTCAGCAAAATATGCTTATGCTTAGCCGGAATATAGTGCGATTCTTCCAATACCAATGAGCGTAATTCTTCCAAGCTCAGTTGCTCGCTGCCTTGCTGTTCCGACGGTTTCAGCCGCATCAACCACAACAAGCCTTTGACGAAAAGATTGACGAACCAAACGGCCGGATAAAACAGCGTCAACAGCGGTTTGAGCACATAGCTGATCGGCAACGCGATGCGTTCGGCATACGCGGCGCCGATCACCTTGGGCGTAATTTCGCTGAAAACCAAAATCGCAAACGTGACGGCTAATGTGCCGATGCCCAAAGCGAATTCGCCCTCGCCAAACCAGCGAACGGTAATGATCGTGACCAGCGTCGCCGATGCCGCGTTGATCAAATTATTGCCAAGCAAAATCACGCCGAGCAGCTTATCGGTTTTCTGCAGCAACGATTGCGCCAGGATCGCGCTTCGATTCCCTTGCGCCACAAGATGGCGCAGACGATAACGATTGAGCGCCATCATGCTGGTTTCAGCAATGGAGAAAAAACCGGACAGCACAAGCAGGATGCCGAGCGTAATCAGCAGGGCGCTAGTGGAAATATCGTCCAAACAGGATGGTTACGGCAACTTAGGAATGGCCAGTATCGAGTCGCGATCCGGGCTTGTCAAGCGCGTTGCAAGATCACTTCCAGCACTAACTTGCTGCCCACATAGCTCAGTAGCAGTAGCGCGAAGCCAACCAAGGTCAGCAGTGCTGCGGTGCGGCCGCGCCATCCGTAAAAACGATGGCCGACCAAAAATGCGCCATAAATCAGCCACGACAACACACCGAACACTACTTTATGAGTGTTGTGCGGAAAGGTAATCGCTTTGCCGAACACCTGCTCAGAAAATACAAACCCGCTGGCAAGCGCGAGCGTCAGTAACACGAATCCGATTTGGATAATTCTCAGCAACAATGTTTCCAGCGCGATCAACGGCGGCGCATCGCGCAGCGCGACCGGCGTATTTCCCTGGCGCAAGCTGCGATCGAGCGAGGAGGTCAAAATCGCATGCAGCGCGGCGATGGTGAAAAGGCTGTACGCAAGCAACGACAACACCAAATGAGCCATTAAAGCGGGCCGCGACGCAATCGGGAGGATGCGATCGCTCGGCGCCAATAGCGCGAACAATACCGCCAAGACCGCAATCGGCAGCACGAACATTTGGCAACTGACCAGCGGATAAATCCAACTACCCAGCCAGTAGATCAGCACCATCAGCCAGACGATTAACGAGATCGCGTTGCCGATGCCTAGGTTCATGCCTTGTTCCACGAAGACCGCGCGCAGCAAGATCCAACCGTGCAAAATCACGCCGGCCAATATGACCCAGTGGGAGATCTTGACCGCATTGTCGTCGGCCACGGATGGCGAATGGGAATCGACGGTGTAGGCGCGGCGCCAGAAAAAAAGCGCAACCGCCGCGTAAATCAATGCGACCGCTAAATAGAGAAACGTTGGCATAAGTTGAGCCGGATCGGCAATCACTGGATGTTACAATCCACGGCTTCAAAGTCTACACTAACCTCCCTTCCGAGGACAGAATCATGCTCGATAATCTGACCCAACGGCTGTCGTCCGTCATCAAAACATTGCGCGGTCAATCGCGTCTGACCGAGGCGAATATTCAGGACGCGTTGCGCGAAGTGCGCGTTGCGCTGCTGGAAGCCGACGTTGCGCTGCCGGTGGTAAAAGATTTCATCGCGCAGGTGAAAGAGCAAGCGCTCGGCCACGAAGTATTGACTAGCCTCACGCCGGGTCAAGCGCTGGTCGGCATTGTTCACAACCAATTGACTGCGCTGATGGGCGAACAAGCGACCGGGCTGAATCTTGCCACCACACCGCCGGCGGTTATCTTAATGGCGGGATTACAGGGCTCGGGCAAAACCACCAGTTCCGGCAAACTCGCAAAGCTGCTCAAAGAACAACAGAAGAAAAAAGTGTTGCTGGTTAGTTGCGACGTTTATCGCCCGGCGGCAATCGAGCAATTGCGTTTGTTGAGCCAACAACTCGGCGTCGACTTTTTTGCATCCGATAACGCACAACAACCGGTTGCCATCGCCCAAGCCGCACTTGCGTTCGCGAAAACTCATTATCACGACGTGCTGATCGTCGACACCGCCGGCCGCCTGGCCATCGACGAAGCGATGATGGCGGAAATCAAAGCGCTGCATGCGGCGATCAATCCGATCGAAACGCTTTTCGTCGTCGATTCGATGCAAGGTCAAGATGCGGTGAATACCGCGAAAGCCTTCGGCGAAGCGCTGCCGCTGACCGGCGTGATTCTGACCAAACTCGATGGCGATGCGCGCGGCGGCGCGGCGTTATCCGTTCGCCACGTGACGCAAAAGCCGATCAAATTCGTCGGCGTCGGCGAAAAATTGAATGGCCTGGAAACCTTCCATCCTGAGCGCATGGCGTCGCGAATTTTAGGCATGGGCGACGTGCTTTCGCTGGTCGAAGATGCGGTACGCAATGTCGATTTGGTGGAAGCCGATAAGCTTGCCAAGAAAATGAAATCCGGCGAGAAATTCGATCTGGAAGATTTCAAAATACAAATGCAGCAGATGAAAAAAATGGGCGGCATCGCCGGCCTGATGGATAAGCTTCCCGCGCAGATGACGGCCGGCGCGCAAGGCATGCCGATGGACGATAAAATCATCGCCCGCACCGAAGGCATCATCAATTCCATGACGCCGGGCGAGCGGCGCAATCCTGATCTGATCAAAGCCTCGCGTAAACGCCGCATCGCTACCGGCGCCGGCGTGCCGGTGCAAGAAGTCAACAAGCTGCTCAACCAGTTCGAGCAGATTCAGAAAATGATGAAGATGATGAAAAAAGGCGGGATGGCAAAAATGATGCGGGGTATGAAAGGAATGATGCCCGGCATGCGGTAGGTTTGTCGAAAAACTACTGCGGTGCTTGTCTCCGTCGTTGCGCGGTGCTCGGAATCCTCATGTACATTGAGTACATTCCGGTTCCTGCGCTCCGTGCGCCTAGGATCCAAGCATCCTCGCTACGTTTTTTAACAAACCTAAGATCCGCTGGAATTTCGTTATTCCGATTTTCTGATTTGCTTTTCACGTCCGGATATCAAACGAATAATATTTTCTTTGTGACGCCACATCACCAGCAATGCGATCAATAGGATCACGGCACTTATCAAACCCGGGCCGTGAAAATAAAGCGCGACGAACGGTGTCGCTGCCGTCGCGATCAATGCGGCGAGGGACGAGGTTCGGGTTAGTGCAAAAACAATCAACCACAGCGCTGCTGCGGCCAGCCCGACACGCCAATCCAACGCTAGCAAAACGCCTAACGCGGTCGCGACGCCTTTGCCGCCTTTGAATTGGTAGAACGCCGGAAACAAATGTCCGACGAAGACCAACAATGCCGCAAGCGCAATATGCGCCTCGCCAAGGCCCAGCACTGGAGCGGCTCGTAGAGCCAATGCCACGGCGAGCCAGCCTTTAAGCGCGTCTCCGAGCAAGGTCAATGCGGCGGCAAGTTTGTTGCCGCTGCGCAGCACGTTGGTCGCGCCGGGATTGTTCGAACCGTAAGTGCGCGGATCGGGCAATCCAAACAGTCGGCTGACGATGACGGCGAAAGAAACAGAGCCTAAAAAATAGGCAACGATTGAAACTAAAAAATAGTTCACGTATTTAGTCTAACACCGCGCATTTATTTTCCACGCGGATGATGTTCCCGATGAATCTGTTTTAAGCGCTCGCGCGCGACGTGGGTATAAATTTGCGTTGTCGAAATATCCGAATGGCCGAGCAATAATTGCACCACGCGCAAGTCGGCGCCATGGTTGATCAAGTGCGTCGCAAACGCGTGGCGCAAGGTGTGCGGCGAAAGTGGTTTGTCGATGCCGGCGATCAAGGCGTAACGTTTGATCAAATACCAAAACGCTTGACGTGACATCCCGGCGCCCCGCGCGGTGACGAACATCGCATCGCTCGTTTTGCCGGAGAGCAAGGCAGGGCGCGCTTCTCGAAGATATCGAGAAATCCAATCATAAGCTTGCTCACCGAACGGAACGAGGCGTTCTTTCTTTCCCTTGCCAAGGGTTTTAATCACCGATGAATCTAGGCTCACTTGCACAACTTTGAGGCCAACTAATTCCGAAACGCGCAGCCCGCTAGCGTACAGCGTTTCCAGCATCGCGCGATCGCGCAAACCCAACGTGGTATCGACATCCGGCGCAGCGAGCAGCGCTTCGACATCGGCTTCACTCAAACTTTTCGGTAACGAGCGCGGTATTTTCGGCGCCGCAATTTGCAAGGTCGGATCGGCATCGATTTTTCCTTCGCGCAATTCATACTGAAAAAAACGCTTCAGGCTCGATAATAATCGCGCTGTGGTGCGCGGCTTGGCATGATCGTGGCCGATGCGTACCGCGAGGTAGGATTGAATATCGGCGGAATCGCTATCGATCAGCGATTTGTTCACATGTTCGCAAAGCCATGCATCGAACTGCGCTAAATCGCGGCGGTAAGCGGCGAGCGTATTACGTGCCAGCCCGTGCTCGAGCCACAGCGCGTCGCAGAAGCGGTCGAGCTGCGCGTCAGTTTTGCTCATGGGCGATCAGCCAGTGTTTGATCTTGATCGGCTCGCCATCCTGCGCGCCCATGAAGCCGCCCATACCGGTGCTGCTGACAATGCGATGACAAGGAATGATGATCGGCACCGGATTTTTTCCACAGGCTTGGCCGACCGCGCGCGGCGCCGATTTTATCGAACGCGCCAGCTCGCCATAGGTGCGAGTTTCGCCGCGCGGGATTTGCTGCATCGCGCGCCATACCGCCATTTGGTGCAGGGTGCCTTCGACGCTTAACGCTAATGTGAAACGAAAGTCGGAATTTTTGACGTAGGCATCGAGTTGATCCCACGCGAGTGCAGCGGCGGGCGTCAGCGGTTCAAGCGTCGGATGTTTGCGTGGCAAAAATTCGATGTGTGTTAAATAGTCGCCGTCGGTACGAATGCCCAATACAGCAAACGGCGTTTTCAAGCAGGCTTGAAAGCGGGTAGTCTCGGGCGCCGATTTTTTTCGGCGTTGTGTTTCCATGAGATTCAAATTCCGATTGCGGTATATCGAAATGATATTTTCGCAGATTACCGGTCGGAAACGAAATCTTCATGCGCGCGTGTGTGGGTGCGCACTCAATGTTTAAGCGATGGCCTGGGAGCCGCTCCAGTATTGGCTTCCAGGCCATACTAATCGTCAGGCGACTCATGGTCCTTGCGATAGTTTTCGAACTCAAGCCGCAAATGAACGCTTTTCCAAACCTTGACTTCAGCCTCGACCGCGGCGGCGGTAAGCGGATTGCGTTCCAGCCACGCGGCGTCGATCCCGAGCAAGAATTCCTTGCCGGAATAATCCAAGCGAACTTCTCCCAGCCGCGTGACCATGCGGCTGCGATGCAGTAACACTGCCAGGCGCAGCGCCAATACCGGCAGCCAATCTTCGGCATTCTCGATTAGCGGTGCAACTTTCGTCAGCGAACCGCGACAGCCCAACACCCAGCGCGCGAGATTGGCTTGTTCCATTTTGGAAAATCCCGGCATATCGGCGTTGTCCGCCCGCCTTGCGCGCAGGTAGCGCCAGGCAATCATGAACTCGAATCCTGCGAAAGGTGCTGTCGTCTTTGCCATCTGCCTCTGCCCTTTTGTCAGGGCCCCTTTGATTGGCGCGCAACCTGAGCGACCGGGGCCGAAAGGTCAAGGCGATGGCCCTTCCGGGCGGATTTCCGCGCGACCTGGCACGGGGCTGGCACGGGGGTTGGTGCCAGCCGCCACGCCGCGTTACCCTTCCGCTACGGCACCCGCAATGGGTGCTGATAAACGCCAATAGACGAGGGATATCATGCGCATTGCACCTGCATTTCTTGCTCTGGCCGCTGCAGGCTTTCTGTCTGCCTGCAACAGCGAAGTGGCCTGCACGACCGAAGACGCCCAGAAGAAAGTGGCTGATCTGACCGCCAAGATCACCGAGGTTGGCACCGCCGACCCGGCGAAACTGGCCGAACTGACGCCGAAGCTGCAAGAGCTTACCACCAAGGCCGCAGCCGGTGGCGAAGACCTTGCGGCCACCTGCAAGGCCATGGACGAGATGATGGCCG
>JANOGO010000224.1:0-4426 GCA_031406045.1 Pseudomonadota bacterium | reverse complement strand
ACAAATTCTTCCATGCCTTTCTTGCGATCGTTGTTCACGGTGATGGCGTGGGGGCGTTGGCGCAGCATCGTTGTGTAGTCTTTTAAGCCCGGAACATCGGCGAGCGGATCTTCGCCATAAATCGCCTTAGCCGCTTGTGAGACCGTCGGCAGATGCACGAACGCGGCACAATCGGCGTACGTAAAATCACTGCCGAGAATGAACGGCGCGAACTTGAGCCGTTTTGCGAATGCATTGATGCCGCGCTTCAAATGAGATTTCACTTCGGCCTTGGTTTCATCGCTAACCTTGCCGCCGAAAAATGCTTCGCCATAAAGCCGCCGCGCCGGCCATTCGAGATAGAGTTCCATGTACTGAATCAATTCGCGAACGTGGGCGCGCGCGACTGGATCGCGCGGATAAAGTGGTGTCGCGGGATAAGCATCTTCCAAATAATCGAGGATGACTTGCGATTCGGTGATGCAGTGGCCGTCGATATCGAGAAATGGCAATTTGCCCATTGGCGAGCGCGCCAGATGATCTGCCTCTTTCGACGGCCAGGTGATGACTTCTTCGAACGGAATATTTTTTTCCAGCAACGCGAGCTTTACTTTGTTGTGATAGTTGCTGGCGGTGAAGCCGCAGAGTTTGAGCATTATTAATTTTCCTTAGTTGGTCACGTTTTGCGACTTGCCATCATCACTTCCATTGCGGCCTGCTGATCGGCCACGACCTTTTGCACCGCCGGCCGTTCCAGCATGTACTTGAGATACTCTGCCGCGCCGGGGATGACTTCGATTAAATTTTTTCTGAGCGCGATGGTGGTCACCATCCCAGCGAAACCCAGGTTTGGAAATGCCACGCAATCAGCCTGCGTGAACTTCGGCCCCAAAATAAATGGCGTAAATTTCACCAGCTTGGTGAGCGCTTTTACACCGCGCTCAATCCATGTCTGCGCCTCTTGTTTGGCTTCCTCTGAAATAGGCGCAGCGAATAATGCCGCGCCGGTCAATCGAGCGGCGCCGGCGGTTCCGGCAATATAAAGATCGATGATCTGCATCATTTCGCGGCACTTGGCACGCTCAAATAAATCCACCGGAAGCAACGGCGCTGCGGGATAAGTGGCCTCCAAATAATCGAGCATCGCGGTGGACTCGGAAAAAAATTGGCCATCCACTTCCATCACCGGAATTTTGCCCATCGGCGACTTGGCCAAAAAGCTTTCATCCTGCGACGGCAGCTGCAAAACTTCTTCGAACGCGATGCCTTTTTCGAGCAATGCAAGTTTCACTTTGTTGTAATTTGGGCTAACGCTTGAGCCATGTAGTTTTAGCATGATGCCCTCTAGTATCTAGCTCGACGTCAATCAATCGAAATGCACGGTCACGGAAGGATTTTCCAGCATGCCCTCGTATTTCACCGTGATGGTCGTATTCGGTTGCGGCGTCATTGGCGGTAAAAAACCACCGAGGCTGAACAAATCACCTTTGTGCAATTCGATGCCCGCATCGTCCAGCGCTTTCGCGAGCCAGATCGCGGCGCTGAACGGGTGACCCATTAACGTGCTGCCCGGCGCGCGGCCTAATTCTTTGCCGCTTTTATCTTCGGTCATGATGACTTGCATCGAGGCGATTTCATCGAGGAATGTATTGGTGGCGCGGCATCGAATCCGCGGGCCCATCACGCCGCCGCGAAAACCCATGTTGTGTCCGACCAATTGCATACCGCCAACGTTTTTATCTTCCAGCATCAGATCGGGCAATTCGATAAACGGCATGATGTCCCAGAGATGAATCAACGCGTCTAACGGCGTTTTGGCGAGATACAGGCCGGGCGAGCGCAGCTCGACCAACAAATCCGCTTCGAATAATGGCCGCGCGCCGAAATTCGCCGGCACGTGCGCGCCGCTTTCCAACATCATTTTCCCGAACATATAACCATAGGCCGGTCCCTTGACTTTAAAGCGCTCGTACATCGCCGGATTGGTAAACGCCGCTTTGAAGCCGACTTTTTTACCCATTACTTCCGGCAAGCGTTTGACCAATTCCGCCTGCATGCAATAGGCATCTTCCATCGTTTCAATCGCAATACCTTTGCTGGGGCGCATCGCTTTAAAATCTTCGATATAGCTATTCAGCGCGTCCGCGCTCGGGCAGGCGGCCATGGCAATATCCGGCAACACCGACGCGACAATCGCGCCCGATGTGCTCATCATAAAATGACGTCTGTTCATTGTTGGTTCTCCTCAAATATTGCAGTTGTGATGTCCTGTATTAAATGTTTTCAGACGGACAATACCTGTAGTTTAACCTGCGCGAGGCAAAGCATCGTTAATGATGCGATGGCTGAAACGGCAATACCAGTGCGGCTCTCGAGCACACATGCTTGAAACGCCGCGCCACTATTGGCTTGTGGCGTGCCGGTTCTCGATCGCTATCGATCAGCGCGCCGGGGCCGCTTAACCATTTCGGATGGCGCCGCCCGCGCTACAATTACCGCGTTGCGGTTTGCCGCGAGCACGCTAACGGGCGTTCCGGCACTTTGCTCCTGAGCCAATTGCGTCGGCGGCATGATTGCATAGGCCTGGCTGTGGCCTTGCCAGCGGCGACGAAACTCTTCGACGCTATCGACCGCTTTTGCCGGATCCCGCGCGATGCCCATTTCGAGTTCACCGCGAAATTTTACGACGATGAGCGTCCGCCCGAGGTGATGGGGCATGGTTTGGTCGTACATGTCCAAACTATAAAACGGAACGTCTGCTTCAAAATCGCCAATTTCATCTAGCGCGGTTTCGACCAAGGTCTCGGAAGAAAATTGATCTTCGATCGATTCCACCCCCGTGACCAATACTTGCAAGGCGAGCAGCACGCCGAATCCCAATGCCGGCAGCGCGAACCTAGGGAAACGCGCCTTCGTCGCCGTCGCTACGACCGACGACGCAAATAAAATCCCGCCCGCAGCCATAGCCCACCCGACAAAAGGCGTGATCAAGTCAGCGTCATCGGCGAACTTCGGAATCCGCGTGACCAGTGGCGCAGCCGCCATTACGACTACACCTAACGCCGCGATTCCCAGCAACAGTTTATGCGACAACTGCATATTCGCACGCTGCACATAACAGCCGAGCAACACCGCCAGCGCGGGGTAAACCGGCAGGATATAGCCGGGAAGTTTTGATCGCGACAGGCTATAAAAAACGACAATCGCGATAACCCACAAAATGAGTAAACGCAGCGGATTGATTACGAAGTGATTTATCGGTGAATCGCGCCAGGACGAAAACATCGCCTTGAAATATAACCACGACCATGGCAGAGCGCCGATCAGCAACATCGCCAGAAAGTAATACCAAGCGCCGGCTCGCCGGTGTTCGTCGAGCGCATAGCGGCCAAAATGCTCGCGAATGAAGAAGAATTGAAAGAACTCTGGATTGCGCACCTGTACCCAAACGAACCACGGCAACGCGATGAGCAAAAAAACCGGTATGCCGACACCCCAATGCAGCCGGCCAAGCAATTTCCAATCGCGCTCAATTGCGATGTAGGCAAACAATACCAGCGCCGGCAGCACGACGCCGACCAGCCCCTTGCTCAAGACCGCAAGCGCCATCGCCGACCACATGACGATCGCCGAATTACGTTGCTGAGAGGGTGCGACGCGCCTATCTTGTGATGCTAGAAATCCATACAGCGCCAGCGTCAAGAAAAAGCTCAGCCCCATATCGAGCGTCACGATTTGGCTAAATACAAAAAATTGAAATGTAGTTGCCAGCGCCGCGGCCGCCAATACGCCGGCGCGCACGCCCGCTATACGCCGACCCATGCGATACACCAACAACAGGGTCAGGAATCCCGCCAGCGCCGGCCAAAGCCGCGCAACGAATTCTTCCTCCCCCAACGCCAAGTAAGAGACCGCCGTAATCCAATACTGCAATACCGGTTTTTCGAAATACTTTAGACCGTTTAAGCGCGGCGTAATCCAGTCGCCCGAAGCGACCATCTCGCGCGGTATCTCCGCGTAGCGCCCTTCGTCAGGATGAAAGAATTCGCGTTCGTCCAGTGCGCCGAACCAGAGCACCAGGAAAACACAGGCTAAGAAACCGGCAACGATGCGGCGTCGGCGGGTGGTGTTAGATTGGCGCAATTGTCTCGAACCGCTGAATCGCATCGCGCAATACCTGTGGCACCGGCGCGGACTGTTTGGTGGCCGGATCGGCGTTAACATAAATGTTCTCGCCGGTCACGAGCAAATCGTCGCTGCGATAAATTTCAAACAGAAATTGAATGCTGGAACGACCGATACGCGCGACGCGGCAATAGATGTCGATCTCGTCGTCGTAGCGCGCCGACGCCTTATATTCCACGGTCGCTTTGACGACGAATAAATCGCTACCCGCGTCGAGCAAGCCGGCCGGATAAGGAAAACCCATCGCGCGCAAGTATTCCGT
>JANOGO010000209.1:0-2151 GCA_031406045.1 Pseudomonadota bacterium | reverse complement strand
CGTCGGCATGAATTTCTACGCCTATTGGTTCTCCGACAAAATGGTGCTGCGCATGTATAACGCGCGGGAAGTCGACGAAGCTAGCGGCGGCAGCTACTACCGCATGGTTAAAGAATTAGCCGCGAAAGCCGAATTGCCAATGCCGCGCGTGTACATCATCAACGAAGATCAGCCGAACGCGTTTGCCACCGGACGTAATCCCGAAAACGCTGCGGTCGCCGCGACGACCGGCATTATGCGAGTTCTCTCCGAGCGCGAATTGCGCGGTGTGATGGCGCACGAACTAGCGCACGTGAAACATCGCGATATTCTGACCTCGACGATTTCGGCAACGGTCGCCGGCGCGATTTCTTCTATCGCACAATTCGGGATGTTTTTCGGCGGCAATCGCTCCGATGGAGAAGGCCACAGCAGCGGCTTCAGCGGCATTTTGATGATGATTTTGGCGCCGATCGCGGCGATGCTCATTCAATTCGCGATTTCACGCGCACGCGAATTCGAAGCCGATCGCGGCGGCTCGGAAATTTCCGGCGACCCGCAAGCGCTTGCCTCGGCGTTGGATAAAATTCACCGCTACGCCAAAGGCATTCCTATGGCCACGGCGGAAGCGCATCCGGAAACCGGTCAGATGATGATCATGAACCCGTTGTCCGGCGGCAATCTCGCGGGTCTGTTCAGCACCCATCCCGACACCGGCGAGCGCATCGCCCGGCTTGAGGCCATGGCGCGCGCTTGATCCAAGTTCAGCGGCTGGCGAGCAAGGCGGTTGCCGAGGTTCTCGCCGGCCGCAATCTTGATCGTGTTCTAAAAAAAACTTGGTCACAACACGGCGCCGCGCTCACGGCCGGCGAGCACGGCGCCATTCAAGATATTAGCTTCGGTTCGCTGCGATTTTACGGCGAGCTCAAAGCAATTTTGGCGAAATTGGTCGCGCGTCCGTTGCAAGATGCGGATGTTTTCGCGCTGCTGATCGTCACGCTGTTTCAACTGCGCCATAGCAAGGCCGCTTCTCATGCCGTGGTCGATCATGCGGTGAAAACGGTAGAGGCCATCGGCAAGCCGCATCTGAAGGCTTTGGTGAACGCGGTGTTGCGCAATTATTTACGGCAAAGCGAAACGCTATCCGCGTCGTTGCACGATGATCTGGAAGCGCATTTTTCTTATCCGGTGTGGTGGATCGATGCGGTGCGAGCACAATATCCCCAGCAATGGGAATCCATTCTCATGATCGGCAATCAGCATCCGCCGATGACCTTGCGCGTCAATCGCCGCATGGTTGACGCAAAAGCCTATTTGCAGCAACTAAAGGATGCGGGTCTTGCCGCATCGCTCGGCGAATGCGAGGCGATTATCCTTGCGCATCCAGTCGGCATCGAGCGGCTACCCGACTTTGCTGACGGGATGGTGTCGATACAAGACCAAGGCGCGCAGTACGCCGCTCACTTGCTCGATCTCGCGCCGGGGCAGCGCGTGTTGGACGCTTGCGCAGCGCCCGGCGGAAAGACCGGTCATATCCTCGAATTCGCCGATGTCGAGCTCACCGCCATCGACAAAGATGCCGAGCGGCTGTCGCAAGTGAGCGACAATCTAAATCGGCTAAAGCTAGCCGCCAAACTCATCGCTGCGGATGCAACCAAGCTGGAAAAATGGTGGGATAAGCAATTATTCGACCGCATTCTATGCGACGCGCCGTGCACCGCGTCCGGCGTTGTCAAGCGCCATCCCGACATAAAATGGCTGCGCCGGGCCGCCGATGTTGCATCATTCGCACAACAACAGGCACAACTCCTGTCCGCGCTGTGGCGGACGCTGACCCCCGGCGGCAAATTGCTGTACGCTACTTGTTCCATCTTTGCCGACGAAAACCAAGGCCAAGTCGCTGCTTTTTGCCGACAACATTCCGATGCCGAATTATTGCCTCTTTCCGGTGCCAGCGCCGACGGCCTGCAACTCCTGCCCAGCGCAGCAAGCGACGGATTTTTTTACGCGTTGCTGCAAAAGCGTTCGTGATCGCAACGCACCGCGGACGCGGAACTTTTTCGCCGTGCTGGGGATTTTTCTTGCGCTGGTAACGACGTCAAATGCCAGCGAGTTGTCGGTCAAGAACGCGAACCTCATCGCCAGCAAGCAAGCGTATGTCTTCAACGCTGA
>JANOGO010000152.1:0-25235 GCA_031406045.1 Pseudomonadota bacterium | reverse complement strand
ACCGCCGCCACCACCGCCGCAACCTGCCAACGCCATGGCGAACGTGACCATACTCGTCCAACTCATTCCTCTTGCTGTGCTCATTTCAATTACCTCCAAAGTGATTGGAAACATCAATTAAGGACTGACTAATTGCCCTGTTAGGTAATTTCCGCAGAACGGGAAAAGGTTCAATCGACCCAAAAAAATGATTCAGTATTTTTTAACCCGCTTCGTGCCGCCCAACTTGGTTTGCACTGTACGGATTAAGCCGAGCGGTCAACATCAGCCTACGACTTGAAATGCTGTAGGCATCGGCGCGGTGGGTTGTAGGGTTTTCCTGAATCAAATTTTCTTAACGGCACTACTTCGTTGCGGCCGTTGCCCGCGAATCGAGGCGCAGAGGTAGGGCGGATCAAGGCGCGAAGCGCTGGATCCACCAAATCGTTAAAGTAAACAGTAAACGATATTCTGAATGGTGGATCCGCTGCGCTTGATCCACCCTACAATGGCATGCCCTGGGAGCCAGTATCCATGCGCCTCTTCAAGCATCGATCGAATAAGCGAGATTTCACGCTAAACTAGCGGACTTGTTCAGAACTCAAAGAAATGCGTGTGAATGGCTAAAGGTTGGCTAAAAAAATATTTGCCGAGTGAGGCGGACATCAACGGCAATCGCGTGTTGCGGATTTTCGGGCGGTTGCTGACGCGGCCAAGTCTATGGCATTTGAACCGCCACGGCGTGGCGCGCGGCGTGGCGATCGGTTTGATCACCGGGTTAATTCCCGGTCCATTTCAGATTCTTGGCGCGGCGGCGTTCGCGATCGGCTTGCGCGCGAATCTCGCTGTGGCAGCGCTGACGACTTTCTACACCAATCCGATCACCTTCGTGCCGCTGTACATTCTTGCCTACAATATCGGCGCGCTGGCGACCGGCTCCACGGCGCCGCCGCCGCCGATCGCGGAGTTCAAAGCGCTCGGCGTTTTCGACATGATCAAACAGGCGTTTCTTTGGGTTTATTCGCTCGGCGATACCTTGCTGATCGGGCTGGCGATTCAGTCGTCGCTATTTGCTTTGATCGGCTATTTAGCCGTTCAGTGGGGCTGGCGCTGGGTGGTTACACGCAAATGGAACCGGCGCAAGGAATTGCGTCTCGCACGACAAACGAATTCTTAAGGCATCGCCAGGACCCGCTCCACGCCTACCTCGTGGCAATGCATGCCTGGAACGCCGCACCCGTATTGCCTCGAGGCCATGCCGCCGAAAAATTAGCGCGCGTCGCGAAACAACGTAAAGAAATTATTGCTGGTGGTTTCGGCGATGATTTCGATCGGCACGTTTTTGATGCCGCTGACACATTCGGCGACGTGTTTGACGAAGGCGGGTTGGTTCAGTTTGCCGCGATGGGGAACCGGGGCGAGGTACGGCGAATCGGTTTCGATCAGTAATTTTTCCAGCGGCACTTGGCGTACCACTTCACGCAAATCCGCGGCGTTTTTAAACGTGATGATGCCGGAAAAGGAAATATAAAAACCCTGATCCAACGCCGCCTTCGCCACCGCCCAGGATTCGGTGAAACAATGCATCACGCCGCCGGCGATCCCGGCGTTTTCTTCAGTCATGATGGCGATGGTATCGGCCGCCGCAGCGCGGGTGTGAATGATCAGCGGTTTGTTGCAGGTTTTTGCGGCACGAATGTGGGTGCGAAATCGCTCGCGCTGCCACGTTAAATCGCCCGTCAGCCGAAAATAATCCAACCCGGTTTCGCCGATCGCGACCACTCGCGGCTGCTCAGCGCGTGAGAGTAAATCCGCTTCAGTCACCTCGAGCGCGCTGGTTTCGTGATCCGGGTGGACGCCGACGGACGCGAATAAATTATCGTGGCGCACCGCCAATGCCTGCACGCGCGGCCAATCCTGCAGATTCACACTGACGCACAACGCATGGGAAACCTTGGCTTCCCGCATGTTTTCCAGCAGAAGCGCTTCTTGTTCGGCGAGCTCCGGAAAATCGATATGGCAATGGGAATCAATAAACATTTATTTACAATAAATTATTTATTTAAATTAAAGTATTTTATGAATAAAAATTCCCAAAAAAGC
Organism: Pseudomonadota bacterium; assembly: GCA_031406045.1. Lineage (GTDB taxonomy): Bacteria > Pseudomonadota > Gammaproteobacteria > Burkholderiales > JALYOK01 > JALYOK01. The sequence continues at coordinate 23,153 of JANOGO010000152.1, read as the reverse complement.
TTGGGATTAAGCGGGTGATGGAGCAATCGCCGTGCAGCGATTAATTCAGTATTAAAATTTAATAATTTAATTAATTGCACGTTTTTATTAAAGTTATTTTGCGATTTTTCGAAATCAAGGTGATAGCGATTTTTTTGTATTGTTTTTAAGTGTACGAGGTCATAGATCCAGGTTTGTAACCAGCGCTGGACGGTTGCCGGGGTGAGTTTTAAAACTGATTCCGCCAGCGCAATCGGATCGCCCGCTGCCGGTTGCGACAAGGCTTCGCAGAAGCGTTTGCGTTGCGTTTGCCATTCGCCGTCCTCGCTATTTTTCAGCGCGTTTAATGGCGCGTGGCCTGCAAGCGCGAGGCTCAACGCGGGTTCAGGACATTGCTGTTGCGTCAACCATGCGCTTGCGAATTGCGGATCGGGTGCAGGCATCTGCAGCACACGGCAGCGGCTGCGGATGGTTGGCAGAATCCGGCTCAGTTGATTCGTGACCAGCAGGAAGATCGTTTCCGGGGGCGGCTCTTCGAGCATTTTCAGCAACGCGTTTGCCGCGTTGATATTGAGCTGTTCAGCCGGCGAAACGAGCACGACGCGGCGGCCATTTTGATGAGAAGTTAAAGAAACAAATTTTCCCAACTCTCTAATCTGGCTGATGGTTATATATTCACTTGCCTTCTTTTCCTTGTCGTCGATTTCATCCGTTGCGATTTCGGATGCCGGGGTCAACAAACGAAAATCGGGATGGGCGTTCTGTTCGAAATAATGGCACGCATTGCATTCGCCGCACGGGAGATTGTCGGCCGGCCGGCGCTGGCAGAGCAAGCCTGTAGCGAGGATATTGGCAAAGCGAAGCTTGCCGATACCGGCTTGGCCGCTCAGCAATATCGCGTGGGGGATGCGCTCGACTCCCGGCTGCCAGAGTTGCTGCCAAAGTGAAAGTTGCCAATCGTATAATTTCATTTAATCATAATTCTAAGACGTATTTCTCAATTAATACTTTAATTTCTGAAATCGATCGCGACGAATCGATCAGGCGAATTCGAGCGGGAAATTGTTCGGCTCGGGCGAGATAACTAGCGCGAACCGCATCGAAAAATTCGCGTTGTTGTTGCTCGAAGCGATCGGGGATTAAACCGGCTTTGCTTTGACGCTCTTTCGCTGACGCGGTATCAAGATCGAATAACAACGTGAGATCGGGTGACAGCGTGCCCTGCACCCATTCTTCGAGCAAGCGGATTTTACTTTCCGCCACGCCGCGGCCGCCGCCCTGATAAGCAAAGCTGGCGTCGGTAAAACGATCGGAAATGACCCAATCGCCGCGCGCCAACGCCGGCTCGATCACCGTCGCGATATGCTCACGGCGCGCGGCGAACATCAGCAAGGTTTCCGTCTCCGCATGCATCGCTTCGCTTAACACTAAAGCGCGAAGTTTTTCCCCTAACGGCGTGCCGCCCGGCTCGCGGGTTTGCACCACGGCATGACCCACGCCGCGCACCAGCTCGCTTAGGTAGCTCAGATGGGTGCTTTTACCTGCGCCGTCGATACCTTCCAAGGTTATAAATTTGCCGCGCATGGCTTACCGTTGATATTTATTCACGGCGCGATTATGGTCGACCAAGTTCGCGGAAAACTCGTGGCTGCCATCACCTTTGGCGACAAAATACAGCGCATTTGACGTCGCCGGATTCAGCGCCGCCTTAATCGCCGCCAAGCCCGGCATCGCGATCGGCGTCGGCGGCAGCCCGGCGCGAGTATAAGTGTTGTAAGGCGTATCGCGCTGCAAATCGGTTTTGCGGATGTTGCCGTTGTAGCGATCGCCCATGCCATAAATCACCGTGGGATCGGTTTGCAGCAGCATGCGCTTTTTCAAGCGATTAATGAATACCGATGCAATTAACGGCCGCTCGCTCGCCTGTCCGGTTTCCTTTTCGACAATCGAGGCCATGATCAGTGCTTGATAGGGCTCGGTGTAGGGCACCGACGGATCGCGAGTGTCCCACGAACTTGCGAGATGTTCTTGCATCGCACGGTAGGCGCGTTGCAACAATTTAAGATCGCTGGTGCCGGGAATGATCAAATAGGTATCGGGGAAAAACAATCCTTCGGCGTTGCTGTCCACACTGCCAACTTCACGCAAAATCTCTGTCTCGGAAAGCGCCTTGCTATCGTGTTGAATCAGAGGATGTTGGTCCAATATTTTGCGCATTTCGGCAAACGTTTGTCCCTCGATAAATTGCACCGGCACCTGCTCTGCTTGCTGGCCTTTGGCAAACAGCGCGAGCAGCGCCAACGGCGTCGGATTGCGCTCGATCTCGTATTCCCCGGCTTTGATTTGCGCGCTTTTCCCAAGCACTCGCGCCAACGCGATAAAGCTCCACGGCTCGCCGAGTAACTGCGATTGGGTGAGCTGTCGAGCCACTATTTTCATCGTGCTGCCGGGCTTTAATTTGAATTGGAACGGCGTATCCGGCAGCGCCAGTTCTTGGTGGGCGAAGTGATACAACCAACCACCGGCTCCCAATGCTGCAAGCAGCAGCAAAATTACTAGCGAGCGCAGTTTAGCGATCATCGTGAAACACCGATCAGGCTATTGCAGACCAACAATTCTTTCACTCCTGCGAAATCGGCTTTTTGCAACGATTCAATCGTTGCCGGCATGCCGTGTGCTTTTGCAATTTCGGATATTTTATCGCGTCAGCATCTTGCAACGCCACAATGATTGCGATTTGCTGCGCTATCGGCGGCAAAAAATATTTAGATGCGCTGTTGGGAAAGCGCGGCGGGGGTTTATTTAAACGCGCTTAAATACGAGGGTGCCGTTAGTGCCGCCGAAGCCAAACGAATTCGACATCGCGACGTCGATTTTCATCGGCCGCGCCGTATTCGGCACAAAATCCAAATCGCAAGCAGGATCTTGGTCTTTTAGGTTAATCGTCGCCGGTGCAATTTGATGTTGCATGCCGAGTAGCGTGAACACCGCCTCGACACCACCCGCGGCGCCGAGTAAATGACCGGTACTGGATTTGGTCGAACTCACCGCCAGCTTGCCGGCGTGTTCGCCAAAACAACGCTTAATCGCCACCGTCTCGGCGATATCACCGAGCGGCGTCGATGTGCCGTGAGCATTGATGTAATCGACGTCGACGTGCGTCAGTCCGGCGTCTTTCAACGCGTTGTTCATGCAACGCGCTGCGCCTTCGCCGTCTTCGACCGGTGAGGTCATATGATACGCATCGGCGCTCATGCCGAAGCCAGCGAGCTCGGCATAAATTCGCGCACCACGTGCTTTCGCGAATTCGTATTCTTCCAGAACCAGTACACCCGCACCTTCGCCCAATACGAAACCATCGCGACCACTATCCCACGGCCGGCTCGCGGTTTGCGGATCATCATTGCGCGTCGACAGCGCACGCGCTGCGGAAAAACCACCGATGGTCAATGTCGCGACCGCTGCTTCCGAGCCGCCCGCAATCATGACGTCGGCATCGCCGTAACTAATCAACCGCGCCGATTCGCCGATGCTGTGATTAGCCGTGGTGCACGCCGACACACTTGCAAGATTGGGCCCTTTCAATCCATACATAATGGAAAGATAGCCCGAGGTCATATTGATGATCGAACCCGGCACGAAAAACGGTGAAATCTTGCGCGGGCCGCCCTGCAACAACGCGTTATGCGTTTCTTGAATCATCACAATCCCGCCGATCCCGGAACCGATATTGACACCGATGCGCTCGGCATTGTTAGGCGTGACGTCGAGACCGGAATCTTTTAACGCTTGAATGCCCGCCGCGATACCGTAGTGAATGAAGGTATCCATGCGCCGCGCTTCTTTCGGCGAGAGGTAAGGATCGATCACGAAATCTTTAACTTCGCCGGCGATTTGCGAGGCATAGGGCGAGGCATCGAAGCGGGTGATGGTGCCGATGCCGGAGCGGCCGGCGATAAGGCTCGACCATGCTTCGGGAACGGTATTTCCAAGCGGACAAACGATTCCCAAGCCGGTGATAACGACGCGCCGTCGAGACAAATGAGACTCTTTTGAATTCAGGTTATGGACGATGCCGGATTACGCGCACACCAAGCCGGATCACGCTTTGACGTGGGATTGGACGTAGTTAATGGCCTGTTGCACGGTGGTAATTTTTTCGGCTTCCTCATCGGGAATTTCGGTTTCGAATTCCTCTTCCAACGCCATGACCAACTCAACCGTATCCAAAGAATCGGCGCCTAGGTCATTCACGAATGACGATTCGATTTTTATTTCACTTTCGTTGACGCCTAATTGCTCAGCGACAATTTTTTTAACGCGTTGCTCAATATTTTCCATCTCTTTAACCTTCCCTATTAGAGAAAAAACTTAATCTATTTTATCAGAATCAAACCGTACAGCGACAACCGATAGCAATTACTTTCTTGCGATTAACCCATGTACATTCCGCCATTCACGTGCAGCGTCGTTCCCGTAACGTAACTTGCCGCCGGCGATGCGAGATAACCGACCGCGGCCGCAATATCGTCGACCGAACCCAAGCGTGCCAACGGAATACTGCCGAGTAACGCTTTGTGTTGATCTCCGGTTAACGCACGCGTCATGTCGGTATCGATAAATCCGGGCGCAACGCAATTGACAGTGATATTGCGGCTACCGACTTCTCTTGCGAGGGCTTTGGTAAATCCGATCATGCCGGCTTTTGCGGCAGCGTAATTAGTCTGGCCGCCATTTCCAGCAGCGCCGACCACCGACGAAATATTAATGATGCGTCCCGATCTGGCTTTCATCATGCCACGCATTACGGCGCGCGATAAACGGAACACCGAGCGCAGATTAGTATCGATGATGTCATCCCATTCTTCGTCACCCATGCGCATCAGCAAATTATCGCGCGTTATGCCGGCGTTGTTTACCAACACCATTACCGCGCCGAATTCTTTTTGAATCGAATCGACCAGCGCGTTGACACCAGGCGCGTCGTTGACGTCGAGCGCAGCGCCTTTCCCTTTATTGCCGATTTCGGTCAGGTACTGGCTGATTCCCGCTGCGCCTCCAGCGGTCGTTGCGGTGCCGATAACGGTTGCACCTTGGCTTGCCAAGTGTTTAGCGATGGCTTGCCCGATACCACGGCTGGCGCCGGTAACCAGCGCCACTTGATCCTGCAGACTACCCATTGGACGTTGCTTTCACTGCGTCCAACGACGCCTTATCGTGAATCGACGCGGCTTGAATCCGGTCATCGATACGTTTGTTCAGTCCGACCAGCACTCGGCCGGGGCCACACTCAACAATATGTTTCATACCGGCGTCGGCCAGCGCTTTTATCGTCTCGATCCAACGCACTGGGCTGTACAGTTGGCGCACCAGCGCGTCTTTGATCGCCGCCGGCTCTTGATAGCTCACCACGTCGACATTTTGAATCACGAGCGATTTCGCCGGCTTAAATTCAATCGCGGCGATGCGCTCTCGCAGCCGCTCGGCCGAGGGCCGCATCAACGAGCTGTGTGCCGGCACACTCATCGGCAACATCATCGCGCGTTTCGCGCCCTTGGCTTTGGCTAGTTCGATGGCGCGTTCGACCGCGGTGCGCGATCCGGAAATCACTAACTGCCCCGGCGAATTGTAGTTGGCCGGCTCGACGACTTCGCCTTGAGCGGCTTGCGCACAAGCGGCTTTCACCGCATCTTCGTCTAAACCCAAAATCGCTGCGATACCGCCCTGCCCGACCGGCACGGCATCTTGCATTGCTTCGGCGCGAAATCGAACCAAGGGCACGGCATCGGCAAAACTAATCACCTCCGCCGCGACAAGAGCGCTATATTCCCCCAAACTATGTCCGGCAAAATAGGCCGGCACTGCGCCGCCTTCGTCACGCCATAGACGCCACGCGGCGATCCCTGCCGTCAGCATCAGCGGCTGAGTGTTGACGGTTTGAGCTAAATCGTCGGCGGGGCCGTCGATGACCATTCTCCAAAGATCAAGACGCAATAATTCCGATGCCTCGGCGAAGGTTTCTTTGATGATCGGCGCATCGCCGAAGCCCGCCATCATGCCGACACTTTGCGATCCCTGACCGGGAAATACGAATGCGGTATGGTTCATGTCACATTACATTTTCAGTAAAACCGAGCCCCAGGTAAAGCCGCCACCGACACCCTCCAGCAAGATATGTTGACCGCGCTTAATGCGGCCGTCGGCCACAGCGACATCCAGGGCGAGCGGAATCGACGCCGCCGATGTGTTGCCATGATTTTCAACCGTGACAATTACTCGGTCGAGCGGCAATCCTAATTTTTTAGCACTGGCATGAATGATTCGAACGTTAGCTTGATGAGCGATAAACCAGTCGATCTGATCGATCGTTAAATCGTTTTTTGCCAGCGCTTCGCGTCCAACGTCGTCGAGCACTTTCACGGCGAGCTTAAAGACGCTGTTACCTTCCATCTTCAAAAATGGCTCGCCGGACACCGCACCATTCTTGACGGTACCGGGCGTACACAAAATAGGCGCGTATTAACCGTCGGCATGCAGATGGCTGGATAAAACACCGGGCGTGTCGCTTGCCTTAAGCACGATGGCGCCGGCGCCATCGCCGAACAACACGCAGGTGCCGCGATCGTTCCAATCTAAAATGCGCGAAAAAATCTCTGCGCCAATCACCAATGCACATCGATGTTGCCCTGCGCGAATGAAACTGTCCGCCGTTGCGAGCGCATAAATGAACCCGGTACACACGGCTTGTACGTCAAACGCTGCGCCGCCTTTGATCCCAAGCTTGGCCTGCAATAAACACGCCGTGCTCGGAAAAATCATATCGGGTGTTGAGGTCGCGAGGATAATCAAGTCAATTTCGTTCGGGTCGACTTTCGCCGCCGCAATCGCACGCTGGCTTGCGTGAAAGGCCAGATCGCTGGTGACTTCGTGTTCCGCCGCGATATGCCGATTACGAATTCCGGTGCGGGTATAAATCCACTCGTCGGACGTTTCGACCATCGATTCGAGGTCGCGGTTGGAAAGTTTTTTCTCGGGCAGATACGAACCCGTCCCGATGATGCGGGAAAAAATCATGCGGCATTGACCTGCTGGGCCGCCATCATTTCTTCGATACGCTTCAACACACCATTTTTCACTTCGGCCACCGCGCGCTCAATCGCCGTTTCAAACGCAAACATATCGGCCGAACCGTGGCTTTTCACCACAATGCCGCGCAGCCCAACCAAGGTCGCGCCGTTGTAGCGGCGCGGATCGACGCGGCGGCGAAAGGCGTTGATGACGGGAATGGCAACAATGCTGGAAAGCTTGGTGAAAATATTACGACTGAATTCTTCGCGCAGAAACGTACCCATAATGCGCGCCAATCCCTCGGTGGATTTGAGCAACACGTTGCCGGTAAATCCGTCGCAGACAACAACATCGACGGTGCCTTTGAAAATATCGTCGCCCTCAACATTGCCATGAAAATTCAAGTGGCTGGCACGCAGCAAATCACCGGCTTCTTTGACGACCTCGTTGCCTTTGATTGCTTCCTCACCGATATTGAGCAGGCCAACCGTGGGCCGCTCTTTTCCGTCGACAGCAGTCGCGAGCATCGCGCCCATCACGCCAAACTGCAGCAACTGCTGTGCCGAGCAATTGACATTCGCGCCTAAATCCAACACCACCGTCTGCCCGGTATAGGTCGGCAATGTCGCCGCAATTGCGGGGCGCTCGATACCGGGCAAGGTTTTTAGCACGAAGCTTGAAATCGCCATCAGCGCACCGGTGTTGCCCGCCGACACGCAAGCATCGGCTCGGCCTTCTTTGACTAAGTTGACCGACACACGCATCGACGAATCTTTTTTCTTGCGCAGCGCCAGCGCCGGCGACTCGTCCATCGTGACCGTTTCGCTTGCGCCTTGCACCAATAGCCGCTCGGGGTCGCGATTTTTCGTATGCGCTAGCACCGATTCGATCGCTGCCTGATTACCCACCAAAATGATGCGGGTATTCAGCGTATGTTTCAAATACGACAACGCCGCCCCAATGGTAACCGGCAAACCGTGGTCACCGCCCATCGCATCGATGGCGACCGTGATCGTCACAAACGCATCGTCAAATAAAACGCAGGAATCTAGCGGGGGTCAATTACTCGCCCTTGGTCGGGACGACTTTCTTGCCGCGATAAAAACCATTCGGGCTGATGTGGTGGCGTAAATGCACTTCGCCGGTGGTAGGCTCAACGGCCAACGGTGGACTAGTCAAAAAATCGTGGGAACGATGCATACCGCGCTTCGACGGCGATTTTTTGTTTTGCTGAACTGCCATGGTGTTACTCCTTCAATCACAAATTCAATCAAACTTAAGACGGCTTACCTAGTCCGGCGAACGGTTGGCGCAGCACTTCTGCGCCCTCGCCTGCTTCAACCTCAGCGCATTTAAAGCCATGACGCGGCGCGAGCGGCAAACTCAAAATTATCTCGTCCTCGATTAGATCCAGAACGTTCATTTTTTCCGTGGCCACAACCACATCAACGTCGGGATCTTCCGCGTCCAATTCCGGCAACTGCGACTCGCTTGTGACCAGTACCAATTGCCTGACAACATTAAGCTCATGCTCGAACGCCGTGAGACAACGCTGACAGATCAACATCACCGTACCTTGCACCGATAAAAATAAAATGGGCCGACGCCGGGAATCGAGTTTTCCGTCAAGAGAAAACTTAATCTCGCCAGTCGATTCTGCGAGCGAATCCGCTACGCGTTCAAAACTACTAACCGGTATTTTACCCTGAAGCGATTCGCTTTTCTTAGCGAACGAGATACTATCGATGACTTTTTCGTTCGACATAAGGCGCGCATGATAGTATTTACTGGACGCCCTGTCAAAGGATTTTATATTGAAAAACAAACCTTTAATCCTCGCTTCGTCGTCTATTTACCGGCAGCGATTGCTAAACCGGCTGGGAATCCCGTTCACCGCCGTGAGCCCTGGAATCGACGAAACGCCGCAACCCAACGAACCACCGCCGCAAACCGCGTTGCGCCTGGCGGAACAAAAAGCGCGCGCCCTGGCGGGCCAATTCCCCGATGCGCTCATCATCGGTTCCGATCAAGTGGCTGTTTTGCACGGTCAGGCGCTGGGAAAGCCCGGTAACCACGACAATGCCGTTAAGCAGCTCAATGCGGCAAGCGGGCAAACGCTGATGTTTCACACGACGCTGTGCTTGCTCGATAGTGGTAATGGAACCGTACAACTAGCCACCGCGACCAACGAAGTAAAATTTCGCTCGCTAACGCCGAAACAAATCGAACGTTATCTGTTGGCCGAAAAACCCTACGACTGCGCCGGCAGCGCTAAGAGCGAAGGCCTCGGCATCGCGCTGATCGAATATATCCGCGGCGACGACCCGAATGCCTTGGTCGGCCTGCCGTTGATCGAACTCACGACGATGCTGATACGGGCGGGTATCAGTGTAATTTAAGCTATTTGGAAGTTCCTGTAACGATTTGCTGAATTTGCGCAACATCTCCGGAAAACGCATCGACGTAGCGCTGGCGATTCAATCGTGATTTCGCGATGTGTTGCTCAATGTTTTTCCCCGTCAGAGGCACGCCAAAATCCGCGGGCACCGCGCCGGGCAAATTGAATATGCGGTCCAAAATTAAGCTTCCTGCGACGTCGGTGTAATGCAGCGGCTCCCAGTAATATTGCATTCGTGTTGCAGGGTCATTCGGGACTATTTCTGTCGTCACTGCGTTATAACCGGAAAAATCCCACAACGGAAATGGCGGCTTAGTCGCACCGGCTTCGTCACCCATTGTCTTCACCAATTCACGCTTCCAATTTTCAACACTCTCCGATCGCCCGAGCGCAGAATTGTTTTCCTCGGTCCAAGCGTGAACCGGATGAATATAGAGGCGCAGATCAATTTTTTGGGCACGGCAAAAATTCAGCAGGTGACGGAAATGAACAAACGCGCGCTTGCGTTCGGCGGCAAGCGTCACTTCGCTATCAACCTCGCTTGATTTAAGCAAAGTTTTGCCGAAAACCGAGCGATATCCGCCCTCACGCTGTACCGCGTGATCGGCATTTTCCGGCAGACGCATGCCATCGGCACGAAACTCGCGTAAAAAGAGTTCCTGTTGCCGGCGTACGGTTCGCCAAGATGCGCCGAGTGTGTCCAGCGACAGCGTAGTACGGATCAGATTACTCGCCGGAAACCCATTAGCGTGGCCATCCGTTGCGACGGACAAAATCCCTTCATCAAAATCAGGCTGCGCCAATGATTCGAACATGCCTTTATCCAGCCCAAGCACAGCGAGTTTAGTGGGCCGTAACGCGTGCGCATGCTGTAAGTAGCGCAAGGATTCGTAAAGCGTCCCGGCGGTTAACGCTGCGTTATAGGCTTCGCCGGAAAAGCGTTGCAATGAGGCGTGGGTCGGATCTAACGCCACATCAACTCGCGAATTTCCGAGCAATAGTATATCGGGCCGAATTCGTCGCATTTCATAGGCCTTGACGAGACGAATGTGCGTAAAGAATTCAGTCTTGCGTTGGTTGACCCCATTGATTCCATCGCCCGGAAACAACGCAAAGGGATTTACAAACATATTTGCGCCCGCTACCACCAGCAAGGCGGCCGCTATGCCGATGAGCAATGTCTTGAGATAGGCGGGAAAGAATTGCATCGAAGTTAGAACTGAAAATAAAGAAATTCGCTGACGCGGGAAATGCCCAAAATGCCCCAAGCGAGTGTAATAGCTGTGGCCAGGGCCCAATACTGGCGCGGCTTCCAGGTCAGTATCGAGTACCATTGCGGCAATTTATTACTGCTTGAGCTATCGTCAACCGCCGGCTCAAAGTCGCGCATAATTTCTTGCGTATTCGGCAATAGCCAAACAAAAGCCATCGAGCCGATAATCCAAAATATTTCCATCGGACGCTTCAGCAAGGTGCCGACATCACCGTACGAAATTCCAAATATCGTTTGCCACGAGCCGCCTAGCGCACCGCTCAACGCCGTCGGCAGCATGATGCCGTTGCCACCGAACATGGATTTGACCATCGACATGCCGACAGAAAAATTCGCCGAGCGGAAAAATACCCAGCCGACTACGACCGCGACAAACGTCAGCGCGACGCCGAATACCCGCCAAGTCCAGCCCGGCGCAACGTCGCCGCGAAATTTTTGCCATAACCCGCGCCACAAATGATTAATGGCCAAATATATACCGTGCAGCCCGCCCCAAATCACAAAGGTCCAACCGGCGCCGTGCCATAACCCGCCCAGCAGCATGGTCAACGCCAAATTGATATAACGGCGAACGACGCCATGGCGATTGCCGCCCAGCGCGATATAGAGATAATCGCGCAAAAAATGCGACAGCGTCATGTGCCAGCGCCGCCAAAAGTCGATGATGTTCGCCGCCTTGTACGGCGAATTAAAATTCAACGGCAATTTAATATTGAACAAACGCGACAGGCCGATCGCCATATCGGAATAACCGGAAAAATCGAAATAGAGTTGAAATGTGTAACACAGCGCACCGCCCCACGCTTCGGCAATGGTGAGTATCTTGCCTTGTTCCGCCGCACTGAATACCGGCGCAACGTAAACTGCGATGCCGTCGGCTAGAACCACTTTTTTGAATAAGCCGATGGCGAAAATCGTTAAACCAATCGCCAGGCTCGCGCTGCTGATTCGATAGGTTTCCGGCAAGCCGAATTGCGGCATCATCTGCTTATGGTGCAACACCGGGCCGGCGATCAAATGCGGGAAATAGGTGACGAATAAAACGTAGTGAATCGGGTTATATTCCTTCGCCTTGCCTTGGTAGGTGTCGGCGAGAAATGCAATTTGCGTGAAGGTGAAAAATGAAATACCCAGCGGCAGCACGACGTTTGCCATCTGCCAATCAAAACCGAGCAACGTTTCGACGTTATCGACAAAAAAATTGGCGTACTTGAAATAACATAGCGCAAGTAAATTGGCTGTCATAGCAACAATCAGCCATGTGCGCTTGTGAGAAGTCGCGTGGGCAATGCGCAGCCCAAGAAAATAATTGCACACGATCGACGCCAGCAACAGCCACACATAAACCGGACTCCACCACGCGTAAAAAATCAGCGACGCTAATGCTAACCAAGCGGCGGCTGCGTCACGTCGCCATCGACCGAGCAAAAAAAAGCCCAGCAAGGTCGCCGGCAAATAGAGAAAAATGAATTCCAGCGAATTAAATAGCATTCGGGATTTGAAAACCTAAGGAAGCTCTGAATAAGTTCGAGTTCTAAATGAGACAAGGCGCGAACAAAAAATATCGACGCAGCATATGGTTGATATGTAAGGCGATATTTTTTGTGAGCAACGCAGTATCATGACGAAATCGGACTTATTCAGAGCTTCCGTAACCGTTTTGTCTTAAGTCGCAGCGGTAACTGATCGATACCAACAACGCATGGTCACCGAGCGATTTTTCTCGCCTTGAATTCGGCCAATGCAGAAAAAACACTCGTCTGAGCAATAAATTGTAGACGGTTTAGAAAATGCAGCAGCAGAAATTTGCCGAAGCAGCGAATAAGAACAAATCAGAGGTTACCGGGTTTGTCATCGGCTCAAAACATATTCTTGGCAAATCAGCGTAAACTTATTCAATGCTGCCATTCGAATTATTCATTGAGCTATGAGCAATATCGCTCTCCTGTCGTCGCTGCAATCGTTTCTAAACCAACGCGTCGTTGCGGTCGAAAGCCTCATCGCCGACAGCATGATTAAGCTGATGGTGGATTGGTTTCGTCTTGTTCCGATCGATGGCGTGGCCCGTACATCGGCTGCGGATACGCTGTTGTTTCGTTACGGCGGCTGGTCGGAGGGCTGCGTGACGGGTTTTAAGTTTACGTTGCTGCGTCGTATCGCGGCCAAAGATAGCGCCGATAGCGAATGGTTATCGGGCATCACGTTGATGTTCGAGCCGAGTAGGTATGGCGATGTCGCGCCGCTCAGCACGGTCTTGCTGGATTGGCAATCGCTTGAAGCGTTTGTTCATGCCATTGAGAGCTCGCCGGGATATCGCCTTTCCGCCGGCTTGACGCCGATGGCAGTGATTGTTGAATCGCAGGGCTTGCAATAGCGTTGCCAGAAGCCGCGCCCTGCTTGTCTCTGCGGGCATGCCGCGCCACGAAGCAAGACCCGGGCGGGTCACAGGCCGACCCCACCATCGCCTTGATCATGTAAAATCTACTAAATACAATTTATGGAAGTACGAATGATGAATAATTGGCGTAGTACGTTAGTCGCGGTGAGCATCGCACTATTGACCTGTGTCGGCGCAAACGCCGCGTCGGACACAATTTCTATTATGCAAGTCGATGAATTGCAGTGGCAAGATTATCCCGGCTTGCCGGGCGTTACGTTTGTCGTCATCGCCGGTAATCCGCGCGAGGCCGGGCCCTATACGATTCGCGCGAAGTTCGCGCCGGGCGTAATGAGCCGCCCGCACTGGCATCCGGAAGCGCGCTACGTCACGGTGTTGAAGGGCATATGGTGGGCCGGCGAAGGCGAGGTATTGGATCCGGATAAAACCATCCCGGTAAAAGCCGGGGGCTTCGCGATTCACACGCCGGGGAAAGTCCATTACGACGGCGCCAAAGATGAGGAAGCGATCGTGCAAATCAGCGGCATCGGCCCGAGCGGAACCAATATCGTGAATCCTAAACCCGACACTAAGTAAAAAACTATGTACGCACAAGCCGTCGATACCGGCAACAAATCGCTGCGTAGCCTTGAGGAAATGAGCGTTGATGAGCGCGCGTTTCAGGCGCGCATCGACGCGGACATTCGCATCGAGCCGAAAGATTGGATGCCGGAGGATTATCGCAAAACGCTTATCCGGCAAATTTCGCAGCATGCGCATTCGGAAATCGTCGGCATGCTGCCGGAAGGTAACTGGATCACGCGTGCGCCGACGTTAAAACGCAAAGCCATCTTGCTCGCCAAAGTGCAGGACGAAGCCGGCCACGGCTTGTATATTTATTGCGCGGCGGAAACCCTAGGCGTCTCGCGCGGCGAGTTGATTGAAGCGTTGCACAACGGCAAAGCAAAATATTCCAGCATTTTCAATTATCCGACGCTGACCTGGGCCGACATCGGCGCCATCGGCTGGCTGGTCGACGGCGCGGCGATCATGAACCAGGTGCCGCTGCAGCGCTGCTCCTACGGACCCTATGCGCGTGCGATGGTGCGCGTGTGCAAGGAAGAAAGTTTTCATCAGCGCCAGGGTTTCGACCTGATGCTCACGCTGGCGCGTGGCACACCGGAACAAAAAGCCATGGCGCAAGATGCACTCAATCGTTGGTGGTGGCCGGCGGTGATGATGTTCGGCCCGCCGGACGATGCCTCGGTTCACAGCGCGCAATCGATGCGCTGGAAAATCAAACTCAACAGCAACGACGAGTTGCGCCAGAAGTTTGTCGACGAAGCGGTGAAGCAAGCGGCATTTCTCGATTTAAAAATTCCCGACAACGATCTGAAATGGAATGAAGCAAACGGCCACTTCAATTTCGGCGCCATCAATTGGGAAGAATTTTTTCGAGTGATTAAAGGCAACGGGCCATGCAATCGCGAGCGCATTGCCACGCGCAAACGCGCGTATGACGAAGGCGCCTGGGTGCGAGAAGCCGCACTGGTCCATGCGGAAAAGAAAGCCTCGCATACGCAAGCGCAAGCCGCGTAGCGATCGCATTTTTCATCCTTCATCCTTAGGATCACTCATGCAAGAATGGCCCCTATGGGAAGTTTTCATTCGTAGCAGCAACGGCCTCGCCCACCGCCATGTCGGCAGCTTACATGCCGCCGATGCCGAGATGGCGATCTGTAACGCACGCGATGTATACACGCGGCGCAATGAGGGAGTCAGCATCTGGGTGGTTCGCTCCGGCGACATCGCGGCGAGTTCGCCCGGCGATAAAGAGCCATTGTTCGAACCTGCGAATAATAAAGTCTATCGCCATCCTACTTTCTATGAACTTCCCGATGAAGTAGGTCACATGTGAGCGCGTTGTTCGATTATTTGCTGCGCCTCGGCGACACCGATTTAATCCTAAGCCACCGATTATCTGAATGGGTAGGCCACGCGCCGGCAATCGAAGAAGAACTCGCCATTGGCAACATCGCGCTCGACTTACTCGGGCAAGCACAACTTTGGCTTGGCCTTGCCGCCGAAACCGCAAACGATGGCCGTGATGCCGATAAGCTCGCGTACCTGCGCGACGCCGGCCAGTATCGCAACCTGTTGTTAGTCGAACAACCGAACGGCGATTTCGCCCACACACTTACGCGGCAATTTTTTTTCGATAGCTTTCATTACCTGTTGCTCGATGCATTAACAAAAAGTAGTAACGCGTCAATCGCCGCGATCGCGGCAAAAGCGATTAGAGAAGTCAGCTACCACCTGCGCCGCAGCCGCGATTGGGTAATCACACTCGGTGATGGGAGTGACGAAAGTCACCGGCGCATGCTGATCGCGATCGAGAATCTATGGTCGTACACCGGTGAATTGTTTGAAATGGATAGCGTAGATAACGAGTTGACGAGCGCGGACATTGCCGCCGATCTCACTGATTTACGCGAGCCGTGGTTACGCGAAATTAATAGCACATTTGCTACGGCGACACTCACCGTGCCGCAAAACAACTGGGCGCAGCGTGGAGGCAAGCGCGGCGTACACACGGAACATCTCGGCTTTTTGTTGGCGGAAATGCAATTTCTGCAGCGCGCCTATCCGAACGCAACGTGGTAACTCTGCGAGCATCCGTCGAGGAGATTTGGGGATGGCTGCGCAATGTACCCGATCCGGAAATTCCTGTTATTTCGGTTGTCGATTTGGGCATCGTGCGAGACGTTCGCTGGGAAAATGATCAACTCGTGGTGCGCGTAACGCCGACCTATTCCGGCTGCCCGGCGACGAGCGTCATCGCACAAGATATTAAATCCGCATTGCATTCCCACGGCGTAAAATCGCTTCGCCTAGAAACAGAATTGTCGCCGCCTTGGACAACGGAATGGATTTCCAGCATCGGCCACGAAAAACTAAGGGCGTTCGGCATCGCGCCGCCGGCTGCGCACGGCAAGCCAAGCGTTTGTCCGCGCTGCGCATCGGCAAACGTGAACAAGGTGAGCGAGTTCGGCTCCACGCCTTGCAAAGCGCAGTATCAATGCCGCGATTGCCTGGAACCGTTCGATCTATTTAAGTGCATTTGATGGCGCAATTTTATCCGCTGACCGTCACCGATGTCCGCCGCGAAACTCGCGATTCAGTCGTTGTTACACTCGATCCAAAAGAACAACACCGGGATTTTTTCCGCTTTATTCAAGGGCAATATTTGACGTTTCGTATGGCACTTGATGGCGAAGACGTGCGTCGCACCTATTCCATTTGCTCGGCGGTGCAAGATCGCATGTTGCGCGTCGGCATTAAGAAAGTTCAAGGCGGCCTATTTTCGAGCTGGGCTAATGCCGAATTAAAAATCGGTATGACGTTGGATGTGATGCCACCGACCGGTCATTTCTATGTCCCGCTCGATTCCGCTAACCGAAAACATTACGTCGCCTTTGCCGGAGGCAGCGGCATTACGCCGATATTCGCGATTGTCAAAACCACGCTAATTACTGAACCAAACAGTCGCTTCACGCTTTTTTATGCGAACGAAGCCTCAAGCACGATTATGTTTCGCGAAGAACTTGAGGACCTCAAGAATATCTTCATGGGCCGCTTAAACTTGGTTCACATCTTGAATCGCGAGCATCAAGAGGTCGAATTATTCAATGGCCTGATCACTGCGGAAAAATGCGATTTACTGTTCAAACATTGGCTCGATCTAAAAAGCGTCGACAGCGCTTTTATTTGCGGCCCGCAACCGATGATGGTGACCATCAACGCGGCACTGCGTGCACATGGATTAACGCAGCCGCAGATCAAAATCGAACTGTTCGCCACCCCCGAAATGGCAAAGCGTAAGCCAAAGGTAGATTCTGCAACGCTCGCTGCGAATCCAGAGACATGCGAGGCGACGATTATTTTCGAAGGACGCACGCGGACGTTCTTGATGAAAAAAAAGATCGAGACTGTTCTGGAAGCGGGGATGCGCGAGGGGTTGGAATTACCCCATGCGTGCAAGAGCGGCGTGTGTTCGACATGCCGCGCCAAGCTGGTAGAAGGTGAGGTCGATATGGATCAAAATTTTGCGCTGGAAGATTACGAGGTCGCGCGCGGAGTGATATTGACGTGTCAAAGTTACCCGGCCACCGATCGCATCGTCGTAAATTACGATCACTAATTTTTTTATGTTGTTTTTGGTAGGCTTATTTCGGTTAAAGATTGGTAGTACTTAATAATGGCCGCATCGTCTTCGGCGCCAAACGCCGACTGCGATGAGGTTGAAAATACCTGATGCGCCAGAGCGCCGAGAAGTGCCGGAAAATTTCTGTGCTTCGCTAAATCCAGTGCCAAACCAAGATCCTTCGTCAGAATCGGCAGTGCGGCTCGCGGCTCATAGTCGCCATCTAATACCCGCGCCATACGATCTTGAAAAACCCAACTGGCGCCGGAGCTTTCTTTAACGACATCGAAAACCATTTGGGGATCCAAATCGATGCGGATCGCTAACGCCATTGCTTCCGCCGCGGCCACGAGATTCACACCGGCGAGCAAATTGTTGACGAGTTTCATTTTCGACGCTGTGCCGGGGATATCGCCGAGATGAAATACCTTACCGCTGATGCTTGCAAGCAAGCCTGCGCAGCGCTGGTAGGCGTCCGGCGCGCCGGCGGCCATGATGGTCATTGTCCCCGCCGCGGCGCGCGCCGGGCCGCCGGACACCGGCGCATCTAATAGCTTAAGTTGCAGCGCAGCTAAGCGCGGCGCGAGCGCTTCAACATAATCCGGCGCAAGCGTGCTGCTGAGAATTACGACGCTGCCTTTTGCAAGCGTCGGCGCCGCGCCTTCAGCGCCAAACAATACCTCCTCAACTTGCTCGGCATTCACGACCAGAATGATGACGATATCGACCGCACGCGCCAATTGCGCTGCCGAGGAACAAGAAACAACGCCCATTTTTTCAGCGGCGATCATGCGTTCCGGAACAATGTCGCGCACGTAGGTTTTATTCCCGCTACGCAACAGCGATTCCACCACGCCCATGCCCATGGCGCCGATGCCGATGACGCCGATTGCCATGGGACTATTGGGCCGGCACAGCTTTACGCGCCGCGCCAACACAATCAAGCAGAATAGCGTGATCGCCGATTTGATTGGCGAGAAGAAACACCAGCCGCGCGTTTAATGCCGCGCTGTCTTTCTCGCTCAAGCCCTCGTGCGCTTGAACCAACGCTTCGTAAAAACCATCGGGATCGGGGATGTTTACTTCGAGTTTCATGACGGGTTCCCTAACGCTTTTTTCAATGCACGTCGAACGCGCGCAATGGTCGGTGAATCGAGTTTGGCGGCAAGATGTAGATCGGGGCGAATTAAGCATACGCAATCTTGCGAAACGCTTAAGAATTGCTTTAACTTACCATTGCGATCGCCCCATTCCATGCTGCCGCCTTTTACGCTTGAATAGACAATCACCTTCAGTAACGGTTCTTGCCGCTGCAATTGTTCGATGGTTTTTGAGTCTGATTTACTTAAGCCGCGTTCGGTGAACCAAATAGCTAGGAAGCAATTTTTTTCCTCGAACATATCGAGCAACGTTCTCCGAATAGCGTCGCTCGCGACTAACGGAACATTAGGAACAGTTACGCCACCGTTGCTGCTCAACGGTGAGGCAGCATAGCTAAAGGCAACAGACATTCGACCGGTGTTTATAAGGGGCCGTGCGAACGGATATTCACGCGCCAGGCTAATCACGGCATCGCGCAAAACCCGTTCCACCTTCGATTGCGGCGAGAGAAAACGCGTAGTTCTAGACGTCGTTTTGATATTGTGCGCTGCCGCAGGATGCCGCTCCGCTTGGTAGGAATCCAATAAACTTTCCGGCGCTTTTTTGTTCAAGACCAGCGCCAATTTCCACGACAGATTCTCGGCGTCTTGAATGCCGCTGTTTCCGCCACGGCCGCCAAATGGGCTCATCACATGGGCTGCGTCACCGAGAAAAAACACGCATCCGTGTCGCATGTTATCCAGTAATTGCGTTTTGTACGCATAGGGCCCGACCCAAACCAATTCGAATTCGCGATCCTCTCCTAACTGCTGGCGCAAACGCGAACGCACAACGCCTTCATTACTGACTGCGTCGGGATCGGCGTTGGCGTCCATTTGATAGTCGAGACGCCACACGCCGTCGCCCATCGGCAGTTGCCACACGGCGCGATTGTCGTTGAACGGTGCTTCAATCCAAGTCCAGCGTTCCAGCGGCGCATCGAGCTTGAAACGAATATCGGAAATACACCAACGATCTTGACCGCGCTCGGAACGAACCGGCAATTTGAGGCCCTCGCGAATCGGACTGTTTACGCCGCTGGCATCAAGCACCCAATCGGCTTCGAGGGAGTAGTTTCCGGCCGGCGTTTCCACCTCGAGCCGTACGAAGTTGTTTTGCTGCGAAACCGCAATCACTTTGTTGTTCCAGCGCAGGTCCGTAAGGGCAATCTCGGCGATCCGATCGACCAAAAACCATTCTATATAAAACTGCTGAATGTTAATAAATGGCGGCTGGTTGGAAACGCTAGTCGATGCAAGGTCGAACGAATAGACAACGTCTTTGTCGGCAAGCGTTTTACCGTGGGACCATTCGACACCCTTCGCCTTTACGCGATCGTAAATACCAAGCCGTTGAAAAATCTCTAAGGTTTTTTGTGCGTAGGTAATACCACGCGATGCCAAACCGCGCACGCCGACGGTGTTGTCGTCATCCAATAGAACGGTGGCGATACCACGCGTTGCGAGATCGCATGCGACAGCTAAGCCCGCCAGACCGCCGCCGACGATAACGACCGGATAACGTTTTCGCGCGCCGCCGGCAATTTCCGGCGGAACACGAAACGGATACTCAGGCAACCGGTAGCCGGAACCTTGATAATTTTCTGCCATGGAAATCCAACGAAACTAAATCTGCATCAAATTCTATCACCGCCACCCGGTGACAGTTTTTAGTAACGATGGCAGCGAAACGGTGATCGAATTGCCTCGCCAGGCGATATGCTGATCCGGTCGAATCAAAACCAAATCGTGGCCGTAAACATCGCGAACCGCATCGCTATCGATTGTAGCCACGTCAAACGGCACACCTTGTGCCGTCGCGGCGGCGCGGAAATGCTCCGCCTCCAACATTCGCGCGGGCACAGCAAACAACGTAAATTTACCTTTAACGCGATCCAGCGTTGAGACCTCGCGCTCCAGCCAAACATGCGGCATTCTTGAGCCCGGTGTCGTGTTGGGAATACAACGATTAGGGTCGTCCGCGGGGCGCGCGCCAGCGTAGGGAATGATCGACGAATCGGCGTAGTGCACGCCGAGCTGAAGCCCCGGGCAATCGAATTCCAGCCGCGCGTGCTCCATGCATAATTCGCCGAATTCTCGCCGCGCCGTAATCCCTTCCGTAGATTCGTCTTCAATACAATCGGGTAAGTTGGTTTTCCCGATGTTATCGGACAGATGCGCCGCGAAATCCGTGTTGCGGGCCGCGATCGGAATACGTTCTTGCTCGTAGCTCACCAATAAATTTGGCCCGCCCCAGCCCTGCAAACACGCGGCGAGTTTCCACGCCAAATTCGCGATATCGTCAATGGCCGTGTTGTAACCAAAACCGCCGGTCGGTGTAAATAAATGCGCTGCGTCACCGGCGATCAACACGCGTCCTTTTTGGTATCGTTCGGCGACCAGGCTGTAACCTGCGGTCCACGGCGTGCTCGCGATGATTTCAATCGGAGTCTCAACGCCTACCGCCGCCTGCGCAAAACCGCGCACGGTTTCATCCGCCAGCTCTTCACCGGTAGCGACCTGCGAAAACATAAAAAATTCATCATCGCCGTTGGCGCTGATCAGAACCGCGCGGCGCGTTTTATTGAAAGTCCAATACATCGTCGCCGGTGTGCCGCCGGCCATTCGGTAAAGTTCGCGCGCGCGAAAATGCGTCGAGATCATTCTTCCGCCCATGAACTCGCGCTCGATACCGCTCTCGCCGTTATAGCGAATTCCGATGGATCGCCGCACCATACCGCGCGGCCCGTCGCAGCCGACCACATATTTCGATCGAACCGTTTTGCTAATGCCGGTAGCGACGTTTTCAACCGTTGTCTCAACCCAATCACCATGGTCCTCAACGGTAACGACACGCCAGCCATAATTCAACGCCACATCGGAAAACGACGACGCATAGTCGAACAAAAATTTTTCGACGCGGATCTGTTGCATGCGCTGCGGCATCTCCGGTGTGTGCCATGTACCCGGCACGGCGTCGTCGCGGGTCAGGCTATCCATTCCCGCCAAATGAAAACGCGCCAATTCGTGTTTCGCCAAACGAGTGAAATATGCGGTGTGGTGGGGGAAGCCGATTTTGCGGATGCCACCGACGATGCCCAGGCGGCGATAGTGCTCCAAGGTTCGCGCGCCGTTGGCGCTGGCTTTCGGGAAAGTCGACGTGTTGGCATTTTGCTCGAACAAGGCGACGGCGATGCCTTTTGTCGCCAGCTCAATGGCTAGAGTCAATCCGGCGGGTCCGCCGCCGACGATCACGACCGGGTAATCGATTAATTTTTCAGCCGATTGATTCACAAAGAAGTTGATTGGGTTGTTTCTTAGATCATACCAAAAGAAAAAGCCGCATTGACGCAATGCGGCTTTTTATCGTCGTGCCGGGGGCCTTATCTAGAGCGGCTCGTGGCATGGCATGGCCTGCAAGCCAATATCCACGGGCCTTCCAGGCTAGTGTCGTGACTCATAAATAGCGAGGCAAATAAAAATGATGGATTTTCTCGTCTGCCGAGGCGCGAGGAGGTCGCGTAGCGGGCTCTACGTAAAGACGAGTAACGAGGGCAGGCGGGAAAAGACGTATTTTTATGTATCGTTATTTGTGTGTCACGACACTAGGCAACCTCGCGAGCATTGGCCAACGCTAAATCCTCAAGCTTGGCAAAATGGCGCTCGACAAATTCCCGGTAACCAGCCGTCAGCGCGGGCGTAAGCTGTTGGTTGGTCTCACGCGATAAATTCAGGAACTGAATCAGCGGTTGATGATCGCTACCCAAAGGCCCATCGCCAATCATCGGCGTGTGATCCAACACGTAGATCGACATTTCAAAATAGTCCATTTCGCGCTCGGGCTGTGGGCCTTCGTAAAATACGCATAAAAGTGGCGTTTCGCGGTGCGCGTAGCGACGATAGTCGCGCAGATTGAAATAAAGTTTGGCGCCGTTTTCGATTTCGATACGAGTGACATGCTCGTCGGATTGCACGCTAAATTTCATTTTTTTTGGCCTCATGGTCGGTTATTACCTCCTTGCACGTTGGAACTTTTGTTGAACCAAACTTTGCAAGAAGCATACCTTAGTCGTAGCTCAGCAACGCAGCGACAAATGTGAACATTTGTAAACTAGCAGAAGCGCGGAAAAATGCGAACGCGGAACGACGAATCGCGAATGTCTAGGACGTGCGATTGAACGCGGCGCGTAGCTCGCCGACGATGCCGCGGCGAAAGGCTAAAACACAAACGACGAAGATCACGCCCATGATGACGGTGACCCAAGATCCGTAACTGGCCAGGTAATTTTGCAAAGTCACGACGACAAACGCGCCTACTACCGGTCCGAGAATCGTGCCGAGGCCGCCGAGCAGTGTCATCAAGACGACTTCACCGGAGGCTTGCCAAGTGACGTCCGTGAGCGAAGCCAAATGCAACGATAGTGTTTTAGTTGCGCCGGCTAAACCCGCCAGCCCGGCCGAAATCACGAATGCGAGTAATTTGTATTTATCAACATCGTAGCCGAGTGAAATCGCGCGTGGCTCGTTTTCGCGGATCGATTTGAGGATTTGCCCGAACGGCGAATGGATGGTTCGATAAACCAACCAAAAACCAAACAGAAAAATCGCTAACACGACGTAATAAAAAACCAGATCGTTTTCCAGATCAATCATGCCTAGCAGTTTGCCGCGCGGTATGCCCTGAATGCCGTCCTCACCCCCGGTGAACGGCGCTT
>JANOGO010000140.1:0-7538 GCA_031406045.1 Pseudomonadota bacterium | reverse complement strand
ACGACGCTAGAGCGCGCTGCGCGCGAGATTGCTTCGCGTTCGCTCGCAATGACTGGCATGGGGTTCATGGAAAGGAGCGCTTTTGCGACGAAGCAATCTCGTCGTTCATGGGCGATGAAAATCGAAATTGCTTCGTCGCAGAAACACTCCTCGCAATGACGGATCGGGGAAAAAGAATGTAGGTTGGGTTAGCGAAGCGCAACCCAACGATCATCGTATGGTTTTCCTTCCAACGAACGAGACAGGCTTGCTTGTTTCAGAGGAATGTCGGGTTACGCTTCGCTAACCCGACCTACATTTTTGTTTGAGCATTGCCACCAGCCTTATCCTGCTTGCCTCGCGGCATAGCATGGCCTAAGAGCCAATATCCATCCGCCTCCCAGAGCATCGAACTTAACGTAAATCCCGCGCACAACGAAAACCAATATCCTCCGTCCGCAAATCCGGGTTGGCGTGAAAGCGCTTGGTGATCGCCAGGCGATCCGCCGGATCGAACCGCCCGCTGCCGCGCACCCGGCGCGCGGTTCCGGTTTCCGGTCCCTTGGGATTACGCACTTCGTTACCTGAAAAATTCTCCGCAAACCAATCCGCCACCCACTCGGCAGCATTGCCGGCTAGGTCGTCTACGCCATACGGGCTGCGCCCCGCGCCATGAGCACCGACTTTCATAAGCCCGCCGTCATAGGCCTCGGGAGAAGCGTTTGCGTGATTGGCGTGCTCGATCGTGGGTGTCGCATCGCCCCATGGATAGCGACGAGCGTCGGTACCGCGCGCCGCCTTTTCCCACTCGGCATCGGTCGGCAAGCGCCGGCCCGCCCATTTGCAATACGCCATCGCGTCGTTCCAATCGACGCCAACGACTGGTAACTCAGCGCTGTTGTCTAGCTTCAGCGATTCCCACCCATCGGGCGGATGGGCGGCACCCGTCGCCGCGAGAAATTTCGCATAGCGCCCGGTGGTGATTTCGTAGCGGTCGATGTAAAACGCGTCGAGATAAAGTTGACGACGCGGCGATTCTTCGTCGTCGCCCATCGTGAAGTTTCCGGCGGGTACCAACACCAGCGGTGCATCGTCGTTGCCTTTGATCGTTTGTGCCGGCTCGCCGGACGAGCGAGCGAACCATGCGCCAGCGCCGATCAACGCCATTGCTATCACCCCCGCACCTAACTTGGTAAAAAAACTACGACGCTGCTTCTGCGCGATGCGATGCACGGCGTCCGCGACAGCCGCCGGAATGTTCCCCGGCGATTGCAGCAAAGTAACGGACTTCACGAATGTGGGCAGACGATCCATCGGAATCGAGTGCAACATCACCGGCAACAACCGCCCCGACGCTTTTTTGAATACCCTCTCTGCGATGTCAAGTTCGTTCAACGTGTAACTGCCCGGATCGATCGCGTGCTGACTCATCAGAAACACAAACAAATCTGCCCGTTCGATTGTCTGTCGAATTTGGTTGTGAAATTCGTCGCCGGGCATTAAGTCTTCACGATCGAAAAACACGTCATGGCCTTGTTCCAGCAGCGCGCGATGAATCGATTGCGCGATTTCGCGATCTTGCGAGGCGTAGCTAAGAAAAATTTTCATGCGCGTGACGTTCGTGCGAACGATGATGGCGGATTATCGCCTAGATGGTCGCAACCGTCGAACAAAGCGGGATGGGAACGTGGCTATGCCAAAAACAGGTAGGGTGCATTTATGCACCAAGCAAAATAACGGTGCATGAATGCACCCTACAATTTTATGTCGCCGTCCCCGCGAAGGCAGGGAAGCAGTGTCGTTGATTTTTAAAGTCGTGGGAATGACGGATTGGAATTTTCAACCACATCGCCAGGAGCCGCATGCCTCAGGTGAACTTGGAAAAATTGCCGATGGAGGAATCCGAAATGTGGCAATTCTCAATGTCGCCCCGCTTCGTGCGCGGTAACTTATCCTACCCGCATGGCTGGAAGGCAGTATTGGCGCGGCTCTCCAGGCATCGAACATTCCACTGAAATCGATCTGGCGGTCTGACGCGTTCTTCGCGTGCGTCACAAATTTGTCATCTTGTCAGTCTAAGGTATGCGCTGCACTTGAGGCATGGGCCTCG
The DNA here is from genome assembly GCA_031406045.1 of Pseudomonadota bacterium. Lineage (GTDB taxonomy): Bacteria > Pseudomonadota > Gammaproteobacteria > Burkholderiales > JALYOK01 > JALYOK01. Next base: position 5,449 of record JANOGO010000140.1, on the reverse strand, counting down.
CGTGCCACCATTACCATGACGAGAGGACAACAATGTTTTCGAATGACGAATCGAATAATCCGTCGACCAACCCGTCGATGCAGGATGTGATCGACCGTTGCGATCACGACCGGCGCTTTTTCTTGAAATGCTCACTAGGCACGGCAACGATGGCGACGTTCGCCGGTACGGGATTGGCTGGGTTCACGATGGATGCCACCGCGCATGGCGACAAAGGCGCCAAGCCGTTTATTGGCTTTCAATCGGTCGCGCCCAGCAAAATTCCACTTACCGATGCGGTAACGGTGCCGCAAGGCTACACCGCTCGCATCATGCTGGCGTGGGGCGACGCGCTTTCCGTTGGGCCGCACTGGAATCCCGCTACGGAAATGACCGAAGCGGTGCAGTTGCGCACCTTTGGTGCGCACAACGACGGCATGCATTTTTTTCCTTTTTCGGAATCGGAGCGTGGCGGCAGCAAACACGGCTTGTTGGTGACGAATCACGAATACAACGATCCCGGATTGGTGCACGCCACCTTAACTTACGCGACCGATGCAATGACAGCGGAACGCTGTAATACACAACTTGCGGCGCACGGCGTAAGCGTGACCGAATTGGTTAAGCCCCATCGCGGCAGAAGCTGGGAAGTGGCGCGGCCATCGCGGTTCGCGCGCCGCATCACCGGCAACACGCCGATGAAAATTTCCGGTCCGGCTGCCGGTCATGCGTTGTTGAAAACGTCCATGGATTCAACCGGCATGCGCGTGTTAGGCACGCTGAACAACTGCGCCCACGGCCACACGCCCTGGGGCACGTACTTAACCTGCGAAGAAAATTGGAACGGCTATTTCGGCACGAAACAAGCGACGCTGACGCAATCGCCGCTGGAAAAACGCTACGGTGTGACGCGAACCGGATTTGGTTATCGCTGGCACGAGGTCAACGATCGCTTCGACGTTCGCGTCAATGCAAATGAGCCGAACCGTTTCGGTTGGGTGGTGGAAATCGATCCTTACAATCCCCACAGCGAGCCGGTTAAGCGTACCGCATTGGGCCGATTTAAACACGAAGGCGCTTGGGTAGTGGTTGACGATGAAGGCAACGTAGCGGTTTACATGGGCGACGATGAGCGCAACGAATATATTTACAAGTTCGTTTCTGCTCTCAAATTCGACAAGCGCGGTAACCGTCGTCACATGAGCACACGGCATTGGAATATCCTCGACCAAGGCACCTTGTACGTCGCGCGTTTCAACGCCAACGGTTCGGGCGAGTGGCTGCCGCTGGTGTGGGGTCAAAACGGTCTAACGCCGGAAAATGGTTTTGCCGACCAGGGTGAGGTGTTGATTAAAACACGTCAGGCTGCCGACCGCCTCGGCGCGACGATGATGGATCGTCCGGAGTGGGGTGCGGTGCATCCCAAGACTCGCGAAGTTTACATGACGTTAACCAACAACAGCCGTCGTGGCAACACGCCAGTGTCATCGAATAACGCGGATGGTAGCACTGGCGCAGGCTCGGCCAATCCGCCCGTTGATGCCACGAATCCGCGTCCGGATAACGATTTCGGCCACATTATCCGCTGGCGCGAATCCGGCAATACGGTGACTGCGACGAACTTCGAGTGGGATTTGTTCGTTCAGGCTGGCGACAAAGCGACGGCAAAAACCTTAGGCGCAAGCTACACGGCAGGCGAGTTTGGTGGCCAAGCGATCGGTTATCGCGGCAACATCAGCGGCGACGATTTTGGCGCACCGGATGGTTTGTGGTTCGATCGCGATGGACGCCTGTGGATTCAAACCGACCAAGCCGGCGACGGTAAAGGCGATTGGGTCAATATCGGCGGCAACATGATGTTGTGCGCCGACGTCACGACTGGGGAAGCGCGGCGCTTCTTAACGTCACCACCGCATTCCGAAGTCACCGGCGTGGTCACCACACCGGACGGTAGGACGATGTTCGTCGGCATTCAACACCCCGGCGAAGATTGGGTCACGGCATTCACGGAGAATTCAACTTGGCCGGATAACGGCGCGAACGGCCCGACGACTTACAGCAAAGTCGGCGCGCCGAAACCTCGTTCTGCTGTTGTGGTCATTACCAAAGACGATGGTGGAGTAATCGGTACTTAATCGCGAATCGGTTTCCCCAACCGAGCGAGATTGGACGCCGCGTTTGCGGCGTCTTTTTTTGTTTATTTATTTGGGTTGCTGATGATCCAAGTTGAGAATTTCGCCGCAACAAAAGCCCCGAACATTTGCGCCATGATAAATCCAACAATCCCATCAGGCCGAATCCCAGCAAAGGTCGGCGTCAGCGATCGCGAGAGAGTGACCGCAGGATTCGCAAACGACGTCGACGCCGTGAACCAATACGCAGCGGTAACATAGGCCGCAACGGTGAACGGCACTGCTTTGGCATTGTGATGCACGCTTAGCTTAATCACTAGGATCAAACCAAATGTTGCGATGAATTCGCTCCACCATTGGCTCAACCCTAGGCGCGCGTGATCGCTCGGCGTGAATAGCGCCTCATTGAACATCAGGTGCTTCGCCGCAACGCCAGCCAGCGCAGCAATTATTTGCATGGGGATATAGTAGATGCATCGCGCCAATTTAACCTACCGTCGATGACATCGACCAGCGTAACGACGGGATTGAAGTGGGCGCCGGAAATCGGTGCGAACAAAAAGATCAGCACCGCAAGTCCTGCGCCGGTGGCGATGGAATTGCCAAGTAACGCGATGGCGTCGTTACCCTGGGATAGACGCTCGCCCATAATGCCAGAGCCGACGACGATGGCGAGCAGCAGCGCCGTGCCGATAGCTTCGGCGGCAAGACGCCTTGCCAAATTCATTGCTTGCCGATATCGCGCAGTTTGGATTGTAACGAAAGCTTATCGATTTGATCGAGCGGGAGACTTACGAACAAGGAGATGCGCCGTTGTAATACGGTAAAGGCTTTGACGAACGCTTTACGCTTCTCGTCGTCGGATCCTTCAATCGCCGCAGGATCTTCCACACCCCAATGGGCACTGATCGGCTGGCCGGGCCAAACGGGGCATACTTCGCCAGCGGCGTTGTCGCACACGGTGAAGACGAAATCTAGTTCAGGCGCGTCTGGAAGCGCGAATTCGTCCCAGGCTTTGCTGCGCAATCCAGCGGTCGGATAACGGCGCTGTTCGAGCAAATCAATCGCAAAAGAATTGACCTTGCCGGACGGATGGCTGCCGGCGCTAAAGGCCTTGAACTTGCCCTTGCCTTCGGCGTTGAGGATCGCTTCCGACAGAATACTGCGCGCGGAATTGCCAGTGCAGAGAAACAAAACGTTGTAGGCCATAGCTCAGCTCACTTATTTGAGGCGGCTTTTGCGTGGTCGGGCCGCGAAAAAAATCCGATGGTTTGACGTTCTGGTTGCGGCGCGCAACACTGCGCCAGTGCGGTTTCCATGACACCCAGACATTCTTGCGGCATGCCGCGACAACAGTCTTCCGTGAGGTAACTCAACAACGCCGCCATTTGCGGAAAGTTCGCCGAGTAATAGATGAAGCGACCGTCTTGGCGCGCGGTGATTAACGCGGCGCGACTCAATTCCTTCAATTGAAATGACAGCGTCGCGGCGGGAATCTCAAGTTGCTCAGCAACCGGCGCTTAGCCGAAGCGGCCGGTAATGTAGTCTTCAGTTTGTTTATTTTTCGGCTTGATGAAAATCGTGTTGGTGTTATCGAATTCGATCAACTCGCCCAAATACATATAGGCCGTGTAATCGGACACCCGAGCCGCTTGTTGCATGTTGTGCGTGACGATCAAGATTGTGACTTTTTTCTTCAGTTCCGCGACCAGTTCTTCGATGCTTGCGGTGGCGATGGGATCGAGCGCGGAGGTCGGTTCGTCGAACAATAAAATTTCCGGATCGGTCGCCAATGCGCGCGCGATGCACAAGCGCTGCTGTTGACCGCCGGATAAATTAAACGCGAGATCGTTGAGACGATCCTTCGCTTCGTTCCACAACGCCGCACCTTTTAGCGCCGCCTCAACTTTCTCGTCTAGCAACGCTCGATTTTTTACGCCGCGAACGCGCAATCCGTACGCGACGTTTTCGTAAATCGATTTGGGAAATGGGTTAGGCTTTTGAAACACCATGCTGATGCGCATGCGCACTTCGATCGGATCAACGCCCGCCGCCAACACGTTGACGTTATCCGGCTTTAAAAATATTTCGCCCTCGTATTTATTCCCCGGATATAGATCATGCATGCGATTAAAGCAGCGCAGAAACGTCGATTTACCGCAACCCGATGGACCGATCAATGCGGTCACTTTTTTGTCTGCTACCGGCAAATTGATGTTCTTCAGCGCCTTGTAAGCGCCGTAGTAAAAATTCAAGTTACGCGCTTCGGCTTTGACGTCCGTGATCGTGATCATGTGTTTTTTACCATTTAATATTCTTACGCAAGCGATAACGTAACCAAATCGCGAAGCCGTTCATCAGTAACGTAAGCACGATCAACACCAGGCCCGCTGCGGCTGCGTTGACTTGGAATGCCTGATCGGGTCGCGAGGTCCATTGAAACATTTGAATCGGCATCACGGTAAAACTTTCGCGCAGCCAATCGAACGATAAAAATGGAAACTCGCTCTTAACCGGGCTCGACGGATACGAAAAGATTGCGACGGCCGCGCCAACCGTAATCAGCGGCGCCGTTTCGCCGATGGCGCGTGCCAGGCCGATGATTACGCCGGTCAAAATGCCAGCGCTCGAATAAGGAATAATATGATGCGATACCATTTGCCATTTGGTCGCGCCGAGCGCATAGGCGCCTTCGCGAATCACGCGCGGAATGGTGCGAATCGCTTCGCGCGTGGCGACGATGACGATCGGCAAGATCAGCAACGCGAGTGTTAATCCCGCCGCCGCGATGCTTTGTCCAAGGCCGAGGAAATAAACGAATAATCCCAACCCAAGCAATCCGTAAACAACGGACGGCACACCAGCAAGATTGCTGATATTGATTTCGATCAAGCCGGTCATCCAATTTTTCGGCGCGTATTCTTCGAGGTAAACACCGGCAGCGACACCAAGCGGCACGGCGGTAAGCGCAGTGACGAGCATCACCAATAACGTTCCGACCCAGGCAGCGGCGATACCTGCAGTACCGGCTCGGCGTGACGAGAAATTCGTGAAAAATTCCCAAGAGATTCGCGGCATGCCTTGCGACAATAAGTTCACGAATAATCCTACCAATACCATCACCGCCAACGACAGCGCCAACAATCCGAGCAACGAAAAAACCAAATCCCAGCGCTTGGCTTTGGCGATGAGGCGACGAATCTCGGCAACGGCAGTGGGTTCCATCAATACACCTCGCGGTAGCGCTTACGCAGCCAGTAGCCCAAAATATTGAAGGCCAATGTGATCAGCAGCAAGGTCAAACCGACGGCAAAAATACTTTGATAGCCGATGCTGCC
>JANOGO010000120.1:0-3774 GCA_031406045.1 Pseudomonadota bacterium | reverse complement strand
GAAGACGCAATTAATATCAATGAACACATCTTTGCCGCAAGTTAGCGTGCCGCGCACATCGATACGCGCCGGATCGGCAAGCGTGACGCCTTGCTCGAGCAACGCGTTGGCGATGTTGGTTTGGTGCGTGCGTTCCAATTGTGCGAGCTGAACTTTGCTGTTGATTCCCAAGGTCTCCCATTCCGCGCTCGGATGCACCGCCGCGACGGCAACATTTTCGCTCACCGCCATGGCAATGATGTCGGTTAGATAGTATTCCTTTTGCGCGTTATCGTTTTTCAGTTGGCTTAGCCAACGCGACAGGCGCTGTGTCGGCACGGCCATGATGCCGGTGTTCACTTCGCGAATTTTGTGTTGGTCCGCTGTTGCGTCTTTGTGTTCGACGATGCCGGTAATGTTTCCTTTGCCATCACGGATGATGCGGCCGTAGCCCATGGGATCGCCAAGTTCGATAGTGAGCACAGCGAGCTTGCCGGTTGCGGCAACATCCGTTAGCGCTTTCAAAGTTTCAGCGCGAGTTAGCGGAACATCACCATAAAGTATGAGAGTCAAACCATCTTGATCGAGATGCGGAAGGGCTTGCATGACTGCGTGGCCGGTGCCGAGTTGCGGCTCTTGTTTCGCCCAGATCGCTGCGCATTCGGGAAACGCGTTGGGAACGGCGCTGCCGCCGTGTCCATAAATGACGCACATTTTGCTGGGCTTGAGCGCGTTCGCGCTATCCATGACGTGCTGCAACATCGGCTTGCCGGCCAGTTTGTGCAACACTTTGGGTAAATTGGAGAACATGCGTTTGCCCTGGCCGGCGGCCAGAACGACGACATTTAGGGCGGTCATTTATTGATTGCCTAGAAGGGTTTGCAGCGTCCCGATTCAGACAATATAGACAAAAAAGGCAGCTTTACATAGCTGCCTTTGGGATGGGTGCTCGGGCGCAGTGACCTAAATTTAATGGGATTTTCTGCGCAATTTCTGAATTGCTTGAATCTGTGCCATGGCTTCGGCCAATTCCGACTGGGCTTTGGCGATTTCGAGCTTGGAAGTCTTGTTTTGCATCGCTTCTTCGGCCAATTTTTTGGCTTCGAGCGCTTTGGCTTCGTCCAGATCTTGGCCGCGGATCGCCGTATCGGCCAGTACCGTCACGACGCCGGGCTGAATTTCCAGAATACCGCCTGCGACGAACACCAATTCTTCCGCCGCCTGGCCGGTCACTTTGATGCGGACCGTACCCGGCTTAATTCGGGTTATTAGTGGCGTATGGCGGGGATAAATGCCTAACTCGCCAGCTTCTCCGGGTAAAACGACAAAATCCGCTTCGCCGGAAAAGATTTGCGCTTCGGCGCTTACTACGTCTACGTGGATGGTATTAGCCATTTGTTCAACCTGTGAGGAGTGAGGTGTAAGGGGTGAGGAGAAGCATTTTACGCCTCACACCTCACGCCTAACTCCTTACTGAATAGTTTTCGCCTTTTCGACCGCTTCTTCAATGCCGCCGACCATGTAAAACGCCTGCTCGGGCAGGTGATCGTATTCGCCGTCGACGATACCTTTGAAGCCTTTGATCGTGTCCTTCAGCGAAACATATTTACCCGGCGATCCAGTAAACACCTCGGCGACGTGGAACGGCTGCGACAAGAATCGTTGAATCTTACGGGCACGCGCGACAGCCAATTTATCTTCCGGCGACAATTCGTCCATACCCAAAATCGCGATAATGTCGCGCAATTCTTTGTAGCGCTGCAATGTTGCTTGCACACCGCGCGCAACGTTGTAGTGCTCTTCGCCAACGACCAGCGGATCGAGCTGGCGCGAGGTGGAATCGAGCGGATCAACCGCCGGATAAATACCGAGCGAGGCGATATCCCGTGACAACACAACCGTTGAGTCGAGGTGCAAGAAAGTGGTTGCGGGCGACGGATCGGTCAAGTCATCTGCCGGAACGTAAACGGCCTGAATCGATGTAATCGAACCGACCTTGGTCGAGGTGATGCGCTCTTGCAAACGGCCCATTTCTTCGGCCAGCGTTGGTTGATAACCCACGGCGGAGGGCATACGACCCAGCAGCGCGGACACTTCCGTGCCCGCCAGGGTGTAGCGATAAATATTATCGACGAAGAATAGAATGTCGCGGCCTTCGTCGCGGAATTTTTCCGCCATGGTCAAGCCAGTCAACGCCACGCGCAAGCGGTTGCCCGGCGGCTCGTTCATCTGGCCGAACACCATCGCGACTTTCGATTCGTTCAGATTATCTTTGTTGATAACGCCCGCATCCGTCATCTCATGATAGAAGTCGTTACCCTCACGAGTGCGTTCGCCTACTCCAGCGAACACCGACAAGCCCGAGTGTTCTTTCGCGATGTTGTTGATGAGTTCCAACATGTTCACGGTTTTGCCGACGCCGGCGCCACCGAACAGGCCGACTTTACCGCCTTTTGCGAACGGGCAAACCAAGTCGATCACTTTAATGCCGGTTTCGAGCAACTCAACGGAGGGAGAGAGTTCATCAAATTTCGGTGCGGGCTGATGAATGGCGCGACGCTCATCGGTACCGATCGGCCCGCGCTCATCAATCGGCCGGCCCAACACGTCCATGATGCGGCCCAATGTCGCCTTGCCCACCGGAACGCTGATGCCCTTGCCCGTACCTTTGACCGACATGCCGCGACGCAGACCGTCCGACGAACCCATCGCAATGGTACGCACCACGCCATCACCCAACTGTTGCTGCACTTCGAAAGTCAGGCCGGATTCGGCAAACTTCGATGTGTTGTCGGTGAGTGTCAATGCGTCATAAACCCGGGGCATCGCTTCGCGCGGGAATTGGATATCGACCACAGCGCCAATGCACTGGACGATTTTTCCCTCTGTCGCAACAGCATTCATAGTTATCCTTTCGTTCCTAATTCAATAAATTTGTTAACCGATCGCCGCCGCGCCGGCGACAATCTCGGAAAGTTCTTTGGTAATCGCCGCCTGACGGGATTTGTTGTAAATCAGCGTCAATTCGTCGATCACGTCGCCTGCGTTATCGCTAGCGGATTTCATCGCGACCATGCGCGCCGATTGTTCGGATGCCATGTTCTCCGACACGGCTTGATAGATCAACGCTTCGATGTAACGGCTCAGCGCTTGATCCAACACAACCTTGGCTTCGGGCTCGTAAATATAATCCCACGAACCGTTCGGCACGCCGAGCTTCTCACCGGACAACGGCAGCAATTGTTCCATCACCGCTTCTTGCTTCATGGTGTTAATAAAGCGCGTGTAGAAAATCATGAGTCGATCAAAGCGATCTTCGATATAGCCATCCAGCATCAGCTTCACGGCGCCGATCAGCTTGTCCATATGCGGCTTGTCGCCCAAGCCAATCACGTGCGAAACCACATTGGCGCCGAGGCGCTGCATAAAGCCGAGGCCGCGGTTGCCGATGCAACACACTTCAAACTGCTCGCCTTCGCTATCCCATTCTTTGATCTTGCTCAGCGCCAGACGCAGCACGTTGGTATTGAGACCGCCGCATAAACCTTTATCCGCGGTCACAACGATGATGCCGACTTTTTTCACCGTGTCGCGTTCGATCAAAAACGGATGGCGATATTCAGGATTGGCGTGGCTGATGTGCGCAGCAACGTTGCGAATTTTTTCGCCGTATGGCCGCGCGGCGCGCATGCGCTCTTGCGCCTTGCGCATTTTCGACGCGGCAACCATTTCCATTGCCTTGGTGATCTTGCGCGTGTTTTGCACGCTCTTGATCTTGGTGCGTATTTCTTTTGA
>JANOGO010000101.1:0-5214 GCA_031406045.1 Pseudomonadota bacterium | reverse complement strand
ATGGACATAACCCGTGGCGATGAGATCGCCAACAAAACCATCCATGCAGGGCAACCCGGTCGCGCCGTCCTTAATATCACTCGGCATTTCGCCATCGCCGAGCGGAACTTTGGGTAACTCAAGGGGCTCGTTGATCGCATCGCCTTTGTCGTACCAAACCCGCCGCCAGAAATCCCGCCAAGCAAGTTCCGATATAAATTTGTAGGCAGCCTGGGCACCGGAACATTTGAGCGCTTGATCGCGGCATTCTGCGAGCGTAATCGCGCCATGACGCAAGTAGGGCGACAAGCCGCTTACCTTACCTGTTAGGAAATTCCGCGTGCGCCCATATTCGGATGGGTTGATCTCGGCTAATTTTTTGAGCCCCGCAGCGCGACCGCCGGCAACAACAGCATCCGGGCCCTTCGCGTCGGGAAATGCCTCGCGGATCGCCGCGAGACGATCGCTTCGATCGGCTGGAAGATTTAATCGAAGGTAGCTCGGGCGGTCAATGTTAGTGCCGTTTTCATCGTCCGAAACATTGGCGATTGACGCGTACTTGCGTGCACTGATGCGGCTTGAAGTGGCTGTTTGCCGGCAGCGCCGGAATTTAGATTTCATAAATCGAACTGCAGTTGGCTCGCTGCTTGCTTCTTAGATTGGCTGCTCTCCGCTCGTGCTAAGCGTTTACGGCTGCCGTGTTTTAGGTATACGCGCTTCGATTCCGATTTCACTTCGGTTTGGTATTTTACTGCCCAGAGGCGTGCTTTGGCTGCGCGCGCTGCGGCTTCGTGCTTCACAATCGGCAACGGATAATCCTGACCGATTTCACAAGCGGCGCGGGCCTGGAGCGCGGCAGGCATTTTCCACGGCTCGAAAATATAATCGTCAGGCACATTCGCCAGCGCGGGAATCCAGCGGCGAACAAAGATTCCCTGCGGGTCTTGGTCTTTCGCTTGCTTGACCGGGTTGTAAATTCGAATCGTGTTGATGCCGGTAACGCCCGATTGCATCTGGATTTGCGAATAGTGTATGCCGGGCTCGTAATCTAAAAATTCACGCGCCAAGTGTAATGCTGGTTCGCGCCAATGCAGCCATAAATGGTGAGCGGCGAAACTGACCACCATCGCGCGCATACGGAAATTCAGCCAACCGGTAGCGGCCAACATTCGCATACACGCATCCACCATCGGATAGCCGGTCTCGCCGCGGGTCCATGCGGCGAATTTTTGCCCATCAAAATCATTTTCTCTTAAGCCATCGAAACCTCGATTCAAGTTTTGAAACTCGATGCGCGGCTCGCTTTCCAAGCGCTGGATGAAATGGCAATGCCAGTGAAGCCGGCCCTCGAAGGATTTTAGAGACGCCAAAAAACCCGGCGGTGCCTCGCCTTTCGGCAGCGCGCGCAAGGTTTTCTGGCGCGAGCGAGTGGCTTGAACTACTTCTCGCATCGATACCGTTCCGCAAGCCAGGTGCGCCGAAAGCCGGGAACAATCGCTTTGCGCCGAAATCGGGCTCGACATCGCTTGGCGATAATGCTGGCCGCGATGGCCCAGAAAGCTTGAAAGCAACGCCATCGCCGCAACCCGTCCGCCGCGCTGGCGGGCGGGTTTGTCTGACGACGTGAGGCAAAAATCAGCGGCGCCCATCGCTGCGCATGAATCGATGTTCAGTTGTGCCGTTTTGATGCTTGGCGGCGCGAGCGTGAGCGGCTCGCTCATGCGCTCATCCCAGCGCTTGGACCAGCCATTGCGGTCGGACAATTTACGCACGACACCATTTTGCGGAATCTCATGCCAATTTACGCCGCGCGATTGACACCACGCAGCGACGGCAATATCTCGCGCGAAACTAATGCCATTACCGGTCTCCTCATGGCTCCATAAATCGGTAAACGGTGTTGCCGCAAATATGCGATTTAAGACGTCCGGCATTTCCCCGACCAGACGAACCAACCGTCCGCCACGAGCGTTTAACTCAAGCTCAAGCTCGGCGAGGCATTCATTGGCAAACGCGAGATGCTGAGCAGAAAAATCGGGGGCGTTAATAATACCCGGCTCGTAAGCGTAAACCGCCAGCACAGGCCCGGCCAGCGCCGCCAGAGTAAGTGGCGCATGGTCATGGATCCGCAAATCTTTTTTGAACCAAACAAGTTGAACCACGTGCTATTCACCGTTCAATGGGTAAGAAGACGTTTAAAAATTGTATCTATGCAAGTATAATACATTTGTCTAATACATATAGTCAATATGTATACATTATATTTTTTGAATCAACGATTCTCTGTTTTAAGCGTTTAGTCGTCGCCGGCGGTGTCGGCGCAAACCAACGCTTGCGCAAACGCTTAACGCGCGAAGCGGCGGAGAAAAATTTTGAAGTGTTTTTTATCCGAAGCTGAGGTTTGGAAACATTGATGGCCGGAGAGGCGCATAGATGCGGGGTGGCCTACCGGGTGGCCTAGGGCCAGGGCTGCGGGGTGGCAACATCGACCGCTGACGGTTTAGGGGACGAAAGGTTTCGCGCAACGTCGTCAACGAAAAATGAGCGAGGCCCGTCCTGAAGGTCGGGCCTCGCTCCGTTAAGAAGCTCACTAATGCATTACAGTATCAGTTACGCTCGACGATCAAGGATTGTCTCCTTCGTTGGTAAAACGTTATTTCCCACCGAGATCAACCGATTCATCATTCGGATCGCGGCAACGATCTGCTCCGGCTCGCGCATCGCCGGTGTCGAGCACCAACGGTTAAGCGCGTCGTTACCGATCAGCACCATACCTGTGTGCTGGGTTTTGTCCCCATCAATCGCGGGGTCGCGATCAAAGAAACCGAGACTGCTCCGGACTGCCTCGATGTCCGCGCGCTTGCCGGTAAGAAACTTCCAACCGGGGCGGATACTATGCATCTGCACGTAATCCGCCAGCACAGCCGGCGTGTCTTGATCGGGTTGCAGCGTGAGTGAATACATGAACACCGTGCGGCCCACCTGATCGCCCAGCGCTTTGTGCACTCGCGAAAGATTGGCTGTCATACCCGGGCATATGCCCTCGCACTGAGCGTACATCATGTTAATAAGCACGGTCTTCCCGCGCAGCAAGTCGTCGTAAAAGCGTATCGACTCGCCGTCGTGCGTAATCAAGTTAGTATTTGGAAAAGATGCACCGGACTTCGCCGTCGGCTGGGCCGCCGCGCGTACAGCAGCGGGCTGCATTAGCGCCGTAGCGGCGCCGCCTAGCAGCCCGGTAATAAGCATTCTGCGATTAAACATGGTTAATTCCTTTGCTAAATTATTGTCGGGAGTTAAGGGACGATATCCCAACGCAACATCATCGCGTGGTCTTCATGCGTCAAGTTGTGGCAGTGCATCGGATACTTGCCGACAAAATCCCTAAAGCGCATAAATATGCGCACAACATCGCCGGGCGCCAATGTATACACATCTTTTCTTCCGGCCTCATGGGCTGCCGGCTTAACGCCGTTACGTGTCAAAATGCGACCCTCTTCAAAATGGATATGTATCGGATGCCACCAATCGCCTGACGTGTTGCGCAGCTCCCAAATCTCCGCTGTGCCGCGTTTTGGGGAAGCCTTGGGAATGCGCCAATTCCAGAGTTCTCCGTTGATCGCCCATGCACCGTTATTCCGATTGAACTCGAACACCCTGGTGCGTACGGATTCGGCAAGATTGATCGGCGGGAGCTCACGCAGAGCCGCCGGAACTCGGCTCATATCAGGCTGCGCGGGATCGCGAACAACATCGAAACGCAATATTTGCGCCGGCGGCGCCAGCAACTTGCCGGTCGGGCCGCGCCCATCTACCTGTTCCAGGCGATTGACCAGAAACAGTTGCGTGCCGATTGGATACTTCGAGAAATCGATCACGATGTCGGCGCGCTCAGCGCCCCCTAGCTGCACGCTCTTCAAGCTCAGCGGTGCAGGCAACAGATTGCCGTCGTTGGCGATATAACTAAAGGTTTCGTTAACGCGCCCGTTGACAAGATTGAAACGGTAAATACGCGCCACCGATCCATTAAGCATGCGAAAGCGATATTTCCTGCGTGCGACCTGGAAATACGGCTGCACTTTTCCATTCACGCAGTACTTGTCGCCCAATACCCCGTTCGGTTCCAGCGCATCGAAAAACCGATAGCCGCCTGAGTCAAACTGCACGTCATGAAACACCAAGGGAACATCAAATTCGCCGCTTGGTAGGCGCAGCGCGTTGGGATTGGGATCGTTCTCGTCGCCAGAGTCGACCTCGTCGAACAGCAAATATAAACCCACCATTCCGCTATAAACATTAGCTCCGGTGGTTTCGTCCGAGTGATCATGAAACCACAATGTTCCCAGTGCCTCGCGTGGGTCACCGTTGGTGCTCGGATATTGGTCATAACCCGCGTAGCAATTGGGATAACGGTGATCGCGATAAGCGCCCGGTCCAGTGAGTGTCGGACCCGCTTCCGCTGTGTTGAACCAATCCATCGGGAATCCGTCGCTTTCCGATGGATTATGCAGATTGTGCAAATGAGTTGAGATGTGCGGCAAGCCCGGACCGGGCAGATCGGGCGAAAGGTCATTGTAAATTCGCGCCAGAATCGGCTCGCCATAACGCGCATGAATGGTGGGCCCAGGGAAAATACCGTCGTAGCCGCGTATGGTCTGCGTCGGCAATTGCGGGTGATAGCTGTGCTGACCCTCCTTCACCCGCATCTCGTAAAACTTGCGCGGTGTGAATTCGGCCCAGCGTTGATGATCGGCGCGGCCCGCCTCGCCAACCCCGCGGCTGATTTGCGGCTCGGGCGACAAGCTTGCCACGGGCTGTTTGGGTTCGCGTAGTGGTAGCGCCTCAACGAACGGCTCGGTTCGCGGACTGGGGGGCAGTGCTCTAGCGCTCACGGGTGGCGCAGCAACCTGCGCTTGCGCTCGATCAATCGGGAGCAAGCCGGCGCCTATTGCTGCGCCAATTTTAAGGGAATCTCGCCGCGCGAGAGAAAACTTTGGTTTGTTAGTTAGCAGCCTAGTTATCATGTTTCTACTCCATAAATTGAATAACTGATCGGATCCTGAAACATTGCGGCTTTTAAAATTTTGATAATTCTATTGTTCACCAACAGCGTTGCTGGGGTTTACTTCAAGTTAATTCACAAAATCTATACAAATCACTTAGTTTTTGTCTGATCGATATATTGAATCCTTTGGTTAAAAGACCATTGATTATAAAAAGCCCTCTGAAACAGCG
>JANOGO010000051.1:0-16035 GCA_031406045.1 Pseudomonadota bacterium | reverse complement strand
ATTGAATTACTGGAAGACGCGGCGAAATAGTTTCGTTACGAACTCATTGCGTTTTTCTAAAGGCCTATTTTCAATCGATCAAATTGTGAAAAAGCGGATGGCCTGCAGTCGATAGTAGAAATCGACCCATTGTGCCCATTCCCCGTACATGCCTTGAAGTAACAGTTTCAGTCGTAAAGTCGACGCTGGTGCTACCAGGTAAACTATGGCTAAATGATCCGTATCAACCGCATTTGCGGGTAGTGTTCGTGCAACCTGTGGTCGTGAACAAACTCGTGCCGGGCCTACCTGGCCACTTTTTGTTTCTGTATCAGTGGCCGAGAAAACGCCTCACGCCCAATTCATGAGGGAGTCGTGTAGGATAGCGGCATAGTATTCTGGCATAGAAGAAAGCGAACCATGTATAAGTTCAAGTACTTCTTGGCAATCACCCTCTTCGCATTCAGTTTTATATCCTTCAGCGTTGATTTGAGTAAACCACGGGCACGAGATCTAGGTGTGCCTTTTGACGGGACCCCAGGGGAGCACAACGCCATAACAGATGTCGCAGGCGTTGAGGTAGGCTATGCCACATTGATTGAAGATAAAGTGGCGGGCACAACGACGTCCGCCGTACGCACTGGCGTCACTGCTATCCATCCTCGTGGAAAGTCGGCTAACGATCCGGTATTCGCCGGATGGTTTCCGCTCAACGGTAATGGCGACATGACGGGTACACACTGGATCGACGAGTCGGGCTGGCTGGAAGGACCTGTCGTTATCACGAACACACATAGCGTTGGCGTCGTTCGTGACGCCGTAATTGATTGGCAAAGTCGCCATGGAGGCTTTGCCAACACCGAGTGGTCATTGCCAGTTGTGGCCGAAACCTATGATGGCTACCTCAACGACATAAACGGTTTTCATGTCGAGAAGCGTCACGCGTTTCAGGCGCTCGACACAGCCAAATCTGGTCCAGTCGCGGAAGGCAATGTTGGCGGCGGTGTCGGCATGATGTGCTACGAGTTCAAATGCGGCACGGGAACATCTTCGCGAGTGATTGCGGCCAAGCACGGCGGCTTTACCGTCGGCGTGCTTGTGCAAGCTAATCACGGACTGCGATATCAACTTCAAATTGCTGGCGTTCCGATCGGGCGCATGATTACCGAGAATGCGCCATGGAGTAAAGGCGACGACCTCGGCAACGAAGTCGGTTCAATTATCATCGTCGTTGCGACAGATGCTCCTCTACTACCGCATCAGCTCAAGCGTCTCGCGCGGCGCGCTGCCATGGGTCTCGCGCGTACGGGTTCGGTGGCGGGCAACGGTTCTGGTGACATTTTCATTGCGTTCTCCACCTCTGCACTCGGCGCATACAAAACCAAAGGTGTAAGCCAGATATCGATGCTCTCGAATGACTCGATCAATCCCATATTTCGTGCAACCGTCCAAGCTGTGGAGGAAGCAATTATCAACGCAATCGTTGCGGGCGAAACGATGTCGGGTGTCGAGGGACATCGCGTATTCCAAATTCCGCATGATCGCTTGAAGCATGGGCTGGCACAGTACAACCGCCTCAACAAGTCCGAGAATGCAAAGTAGCCTTGCTACGAGCGTTAGTCGAATTAACGTCGACTTGCGCCTTTTAAGCGCTTAGTTAAGCGTCCACCCCAATATGCTCGCGGCTATGATCGCGAGCGCGAACGGCCGCTGTCCGGGGGTTAGCTGAACGTCCAGTGGTGCACCGCCTCGGTCAGCTTTTGGCCGTTCCTTCCCGAATGGCAAGCACGCGCGTACCCGACGGCAAGAAAAGTTAACGTCACTCACTCTTACCAATGATCCTTAGAAATTAGTTCGTGCCGCCAGATTTTAGACCGACGGGCACCAAGCTACGTAACTCCCAAAAACTGCTCAACTTCGGCAATTTCTCGCGTGCGTTTCATCGGCGGCAAACTCTGCCAAATGCGCTTCCCATAGCCTTTCGAAATCAAGCGCGGATCGCAGATCATCAACACGCCGCGGTCGGTTTCATCGCGAATTAATCGTCCGGCGCCTTGCTTCAACGTGATGATCGCTTCCGGTAACTGATATTCCATAAACGCGCTGCGGCCTTGTTTGTTCAGCGCTTCGATTCGCGCGGCGACAACAGGATCATCGGGCGGTGAAAAAGGTAAGCGATCAATCACGACGACCGACAATGCCTCGCCTTTGACATCCACACCCTCCCAAAAACTGTGGCTGCCGATCAGCACGGCATTGCCCAGTTCGCGAAAGCGCGACAGCAATTCTGCTTTGGGTTTTTCACCTTGGACCAACATTGGGTAGCTTAAATTTTGCTCAGCGAAAAGTTGCTGCAAACGATCGCGCGCTTCGTTCATTGCACGTAAGCTGGTAAACAAAAGAAAGGTACTTCCGCCGGCTGCTTTTATCACCGGCAGCGCCGCCATCACAACGGCCTCGGTGTATTCTGCAGCATTGGGTTCCGGCATATTCGGCGGCACATACATCAATGCCTGCTGCTCAAAAGCAAACGGACTGCCCCAAGCGTGGGTTACCGCATCACTCAAACCCATTTCGCTTTGGTAGTGCTGAAAATTATCGCGTACTGCTAGAGTTGCCGAGGTAAATATCCAGGCCTTCGGATGGCTCGCCAACTGCCGCTGAAAAATTTCTGCGATCTCTAACGGCGCGGCATTTAGTTGCACCGACTGCGAATAAAGCTCCGCCCAGCGCACTTGGTTGGTGTTGCTCTCGTCGCGCCAGCGCGCCAGGCGCGCGGCGATTTCTACTGCTCGCGCATAACAATTCTTCAGCCCCTCGCTGCGTTCCGCCTGAGTTTCCAGTATCTCGTTAAATTGTTCGACAATGTCGGTCAGGTTAAACAGTCCCGGCATAAATTCTTTTTGTTGCCGCAGTGCGCTCGATTGGATGCGCGAGATGGCGCCGGACAGCGGCGGAAAAACCAGGCGCAAATCACGTGCTGCTTTTTCCAGGTCGTCGGCCGCGTTCGGCAGCGCCTCGAAATCCTTTGCCGCCGCCAGCGCTTCAACACGCGAATCGCGCGCAAGCTCAAGCAATTGCGCCGTCGAAACGCTTTCTCCGAAGAACAGCTTCGCCACTTCCGGCAACTGATGCGCCTCGTCGAAAATCACGGTGTTACACGCAGGGAGCAACTCCCCTGCCCCTTCGTCGCGCAACATCACATCAGCGAAAAACAAATGATGATTGACGACGACGATGTCGGCATCAAGCGCCGCTTTGCGCGCTTTTAGCACAAAACAATCGCGATGAAATGTGCATTCCTGGCCCAAGCAATTGTCACGCGTCGAGGTGACTTGCGACCAGACCGCGGACGTTTCCGACACGCTGCTGAGTTCGGCCTTGTCGCCGGACTGCGTGCGCTTCGAAAACGCGACGATCTCCTGCAGCGAATGCACATCGTGCCGGCTCATGAAGCGGCCCTCGTGTTGCGCGCGCTCCAAATAATAATGACAAACGTAATTCGCGCGCCCTTTCAACAGCGCGATTCTGACCGGCACTTTTAGTGCATTGCGCACCAGCGGAATGTCGCGATCGAATAATTGATCTTGCAATGTTTTCGTGCCGGTTGAAATGATCACCTTGCCGCCGAGCAACAGGGCTGGCACGAGATAGGCAAATGTTTTGCCGGTGCCCGTGCCCGCCTCGGCAATAAGCACTTGTTGGCTCTGCATCGCGGTTGCAATTGCTTGCGCCATTTCGATTTGCTGGGCACGCGGTTTGAAATCCGGTAACGCTTGCGCAAGCGGGCCGGTATCCGCGAACACGGCGGCGATAAGTTCCATGTCGCGGGATCGCTAGACGTTCGCGTCGAGATTAAAAATCTCGATCGGCTCGATGGATTCGGGCAATTCGAAACCGAATACTTTCGCGTAGAAATATAATTCCACATCCAACGCGCGCTTCAATGTTTCGCTGCGGCGAAAGCCGTGCTGCTCGCCGGCAAAACCGATGTAGGCGACCGGCAATCCTTTATTTTTCAGTGCGGCTACCATCATTTCCGCTTGATTCGGCGGCACGACTTTGTCATCCAAACCCTGCAAAAAAATCGCCGGCGCATTCAGTTTATCGACAAAATTAATCGGCGAGCGCTCCTGATAAATCGATTTCTGGGCGGGATAGGGGCCGACTAATCGATCTAAATATCGCGACTCGAATTTGTGCGTATCTTCCGCTAATGCCGTTAAATCGCTGACGCCGTAATAGCTTGCGCCGGCTTTGAAGCAATCGCGAAACGTCAATGCTCCCAACGTCGTGTAACCACCGGCACTGTTACCGCGAATAATGAGCCGTCCGCCATCCACTCGCCCCTGCTTGGCTAAAAATTGTGCGCCGTTGACGCAATCGTCGATGTCGACGATCCCCCAAGTGCCATTCAAGCGTCGGCGATAGCCGCGACCAAAACTGCTGCTGCCGCCATAGTTCACGTCGAACACCGCGAAGCCGCGGCTGGTCCAATATTGGATACCGAGTTTAAGCGCGTTGGTCGTCGCCGACGTTGGCCCACCGTGGCTGATGACGATCAGCGGTGGACGCTCGCGATCCGGCGCTGTGAAATCAGGATTGTTGGGCGGATAAAAATACCCGAACGCAGTCAAGCCATTGCTCGTTGCGAATTCGATAGTTTGGGGTTTGGAAAAATAGCCGGCATCGATTGTGATCGAGTTCGCTTGGCGCACGACGCTCCTCGTTGCGGTCGCAACGTTCAGATCAATAACTGCGTCG
Source organism: Pseudomonadota bacterium (assembly GCA_031406045.1). Classification (GTDB taxonomy): domain Bacteria; phylum Pseudomonadota; class Gammaproteobacteria; order Burkholderiales; family JALYOK01; genus JALYOK01. The sequence goes on along the minus strand of JANOGO010000051.1, from coordinate 11,292 downwards.
ACATCCATCGGCCCGGCGGCGCTGAAAACGACGCGTTGTCCATGTGCGCTGATAAAGCCAATATCGGAAAACGGCGAATCGATTCGAGTCAATTTCTTCGACACAAGATCGATCTGGCCAAGTGCCCATTCGCCCTGCACAGAATGGCTGCAAACAATTTTATCGGCATCGACAAAAGCATAGGTCGATAGTCCGAATACCCATTGCGGCAACCCGAACTCCGCTGCCGTCGGGCAAACGGCTTCGATTTCGCTCCCGTGTAGCCGATAGATATTCCACCAGCCGGAACGATCCGACACGAAAAACAATTCGCTGTTGGGCGACCATTCCGGCTGAAATATCGATTCGCCATGACCGCCTGCGACCTGCTTCAAATTCGTGAGCGCGCCGTCATCCGCGCGCGTTGCGCTCCAAAGCTCGGTGCTGTCCCATGGCATGTCGGGATGACGCCAGCACAGCCACGCGAACGTCTTGCCGTCTGGGCTCAAGCGCGGCGAAGAATAAAAATCATACCCGCGCGCTAACTCGGTTATCGCACCGGTCTCGATAATAATCTCGATTAAAAAATTCTCCGGCTCGCGACCCGTGACGCCGTGATCTTCGCATACCGCGATCACGGTTCCATGCCTCGAGTCGACGATCAAATCCGCATAACGACGCGTGCCTGCGGCGGTCAGCGCAACCGGTTGTTTACCCCAGCCCTGGCGGTAAATGCGCTGATCGGCATCGTTGCAAAAATAAACCGCATCGGCGGCAATGGCGAATGCGCCGCCGCCATACTCATGGGCGCGGGTTCGCACGTTGAAATTCGCCGGCGTGATATCGGCAATCGCGCCGTTCTCGTCACGGCAGACGAGCACGTTGCGGCCACCTTCGGCCGGCCGTCCCTCGAGCCAAAAAATCTTGCTGCCGAGTAGTTTGCATCCGCTTAGACGAACCGCACCGCCCGCTGCAATAAGGTCGGACGTAATCGGCGATTTCCAAGTGCCATAGGGCGCTGATTGATTCATATTTCGATTTAATTGGTTTGAAATGGAAATACCGTTCACACTTGACGGCGAAGCGCTCAATCGTACACCATGGGCAATGCATATCGCACTGCGCTTGCTGCTTATTGCGTTGCCACTGTTGGCGTCGTGCGCTGGGCCGAGCGGCAATTCCCGCAACGTCGACGCCACCGAAACGCCGATCACGGCTAAACGCGAGCCTGCCGATCGTGCTGAAGAATTGGTTTTTTTCGCACTCGCCTTCCTTGACGTCAAGTATCGTTACGGCGGCACCGATCCGGAAACCGGCTGGGACTGCAGTGGCTACGTATTGCACGTATTCAAGAACGGGGTCGGCATAACGCTGCCGCGTACTTCTGTCGCGATGAGCGAACGCGGTGAAGCTATCCACCGAAAAGAACTAAAGCCCGGCGATTTAGTTTTCTTCAACACGTTGAGACGAGCGTTCTCCCACGTTGGAATTTATATCGGCGCTAACCGCTTCATCCACGCGCCGAGTAGCGGCAAGGCGGTGCAGATCAGCGATATGGATGCAAGCTACTGGGCGCGACGGTTTGATGGCGGCCGACGTATCACCGCAAATAATTAGAAATCACATGCCCTGAGAGGCTCATGGATATTGGCTCTCAGGCCATGCCGCGCCAGGCGGCAATCTTCAAGCGCCTCCTGGCTCATCCATGCTTGAGCTTCATGAATAACACGATCAGCGAAAGAATGAGCGTGATGATGTTGCCGATAATGATCGGTACCGCGCCGAGCAAAATGCCGTAGGTTAGCCAAAACGCCACGCCCGCCGTGAACACCAAATACATGATCAGTGAAATATCCCGCGTCGATTTGGTCTTGATGACTTGAATCGCTTGCGGCAGAAACGCGATGGTGGTTAACGTCGCGGCGATGCTGCCGATGATGTCGATGAGCAAATAGTTTCCTTTGTTTAGCGTGCGAGAAATCGCATCACTCAAGGGATTCTAATCGAGCGCGCAAGTCGGCGACGTCGACTAAAACCAAACGTAGTTTTTCTTCGCGTTGCGCCACGCCGCGTTCTAATTCCAATGCGCGTAGCGAATGATTCGCCAGTGCTTCCGGCAGCGGCGCCAACTCAGCAAGCTGCTGATGTAGCCGACCAATCGTCGAATCCTTCAAATCGAGTTCCGCGTCGCGCCGGGCCAACTCGGACTTCAGCGCCGCGCCATCCCAATCGCGTTTTCGCTGTGCGTCGATATCGCGTTCCCTTAGGTCAAGGAAATAGCCATCGCGCTGAACCAAACGCCGCTGCAACTCGGGAATCGCGCGAAGCTCCAACTGCAACGATTCAACCTCTTCGTCTTTGGCACGGCGCATCGCGTTCAATTCACCGGCGACCTGCGCACGTTTTGCTTCGGCGTCCGCTAAGCGTTGCGGCAATACCTCGATTTCACTCAAGCGTTTTTTCAGTTGTACGATTTCCGTGTCGCGCGTTCTTACCGATTCGGCCAGCCGATTTTCAAGCTCAAGCATTCGCCCTTGACGATCTTTTACTTGAACAGTCAGCGGCTCGAGTTCGACATTTCGCTTATGCAGTGTGGAAATTTCTTGGTCTTGCAAATTCACCCGCGATAGTTCCGTTTTCAAGCGCGTTTTTGTTTCGCGCAATTCCATTTCAGCCGCAGCCAACTTAGCCGGCAACGGTTGCAGTTGCGCTAAGCGCTGCTCGAGCCCGGCTTTTTCGGAACGTATCGTTTGAACATTTTGCTCAAGCGATACAACCGCGGCGCCCTGCTGCTCCAGCTTTGCTTGATGATGGTCGCGCTCGGCGCTCGCCGTCGTAAGTTGGCTCAAGCCCGCTGCAAGCTGATCGGTTTGTTGCCGGATGAGCCGGTCGCGTTCGGCGATCGCGTTGTCGCGCTTTTGAATGATTTCTTTCGCGCCGTGTAAATCATTTTCGAATCGCCCTGCACGCGCTTCTGAGTCGCGCTTGAGTTGTTCTTGCTTCGCGCGCGCATCGGCTTGCGCCGTGGCGAGTCCATCGTTAGCCAAGCGCCCTCGTATCAACCACGCCACAACCCAGCCGGCGAACAAGCCCAGCACCACCCAGCCTACAATGTTTGCCATCGAAATCGTGCCTTTTATTAGGAGGATTTATGGTAGCGCACTTGCGCGCGCCGTAACCATTTTCGACGGGAAATGATATGCTCGAAATCACTTAAGAGAAAAAAATGCTACTAGTCGAACTCGTTGTCGCGTTGTTACTGTGTGCCGTATTGTTGGCTTGGCTGGCGCGGCGCTGGCAAATTCCGTATCCGATTGTGCTGACCCTCGGCGGAATCGCGCTAAGCTTCGTGCCGCATTTACCGAAGTTTCCGCTTGACCCTAATTTAGTGCTGGTGATTTTTCTGCCGCCGGTGCTATATCCGGCTGCGTTTTCAACTTCCTGGCGCGATTTTTCCCGCGCGATCCGGCCGATCTCGTTGCTGGCAATAGGGCTAGTCATCGCGACAACCTTAATCGTCGGCGTCGCACTGAAATGGCTGGTGCCCGATATGCCTTGGGTCGCCGCATTTGCGTTCGGTGCGATTATTTCGCCGCCCGATGCGGTCGCCGCAACGGCGATTCTCGGCACGATGAAGCTATCGCGCCGCACCGTCACGATTCTTGAAGGCGAAAGCCTGGTAAACGATGCGACTGGTTTGGTGCTGTATAAATTTGCCGTCGCCGCTGCGCTGAGCGGAACGTTTTCAGCCTTGAACGCAAGCACCCAATTTGTTCTGGTCGCGGCGGGCGGCGTTATCGTCGGCCTGATTATCGGCTATCTTTTCGTGTTGCTTCACAAGCGCCTGAACGATGCGTTGATCGAAATTATGTTGTCGCTAACGCTGCCGTACACCGCGTATTTACTCGCGGAAACGATTCACGTTTCCGGCGTGCTGGCCGTGGTCGCCGCCGGTTTGATCCGCGCGCGCCACGCGCCGGAAGTGTTTTCGCCGCAGACACGCTTGCTCGGCCGATCGGTTTGGCAACTGGTCGTATTCGTGTTGAACAGCCTGATCTTTATCTTGATTGGCCTGCAATTGCCGGAAATTCTAAACGCGCTTGCCAATCGTTCGCTGAGCCAGTTGCTCGGTTTCGGCCTCATCGTCAGTTTGGTAGCGATGGCGGTGCGAATGGCGTGGGTATTCCCTGCTGCCTACGTGCCGCGCTGGCTCAGTCGCCGCATTCGCGCGAAGGAAACCAAGCCGCCCTGGCAAATGGTGACGCTCATCGGCTGGTGCGGCATGCGCGGCATCGTCTCGCTTGCCGCTGCGCTGGCGCTTCCGGCGGAATTCCCCTATCGCGATTTGATCATATTCTTGACATTTTGCGTCATCGTCGCGACGCTCGTCGTACAAGGGCTAACGATGCCGCGGCTGATTCGCTTTTTGAAAATCGGCGCCGACTGGAAATCCCACGACGAGGAACGTGCTGCGCGCACTAAAGTTCTGCAGGCGGCATTACGGCAATTCGACACCTGCTCGCGCGATCATCCGACCGCGCAAGCAACATCCGATCTGGTGCGCGAGGAATATCGCCAACGCATCGAGTCGTTGCACCCGACCCGCTTGGCATTCGCCGATCTACCGCAATCCTTAGTGCACTTAAGACTCGCCCTCGCCGCAGCACAGCGCAAAGAATTGATTCGTCTATGGCGAGCCCGCGAAATCGGCGACGAGACGCTACACGAAATCGAGCATGAGTTGGATCTTGAGGAAGCGCGGTTGCGCCATTAGCGTTTTAAGATTGGATGGCGGAAGCAATCTCTCGTGTGATCGTTGACGATGCCGACCGCTTGCATGAAGGCATAACAAATCGTCGAGCCAACGAACTTGAAGCCACGTTTGGCTAAGTCTTTCGACAGCGCATCAGATTCCGGCGTTTTTGACGGTACTTCTGCGATGGTTTCCCAGCGATTCAATTTGGGTTTTCCGCTGACGAATTGCCAGACGTAAGTATCAAAACTACCCAATTCTTTTTGTACCGCTAGGAACGATTTCGCATTTTGAATCGTCGCTGCGATCTTTAAACGATTGCGCACGATGCCTGGATCGGCAAGCAGGGCGCGGGTCTTGGCGGCATCGTATAGAGCGATTTTGTTTGGATCGAAGCCATCAAGAGCTCGGCGATAGTTTTCGCGCTTCTTCAAAATGGTGATCCAGCTTAGGCCCGCTTGCGCGCCCTCGAGAATCAAAAATTCAAACAGCTTGCGATCGTCGTGAACCGGAATGCCCCACTCTTCATCGTGATACGCAATATAGAGCGGATCATCGCTGACCCAGGCACAACGGGTTTTGTTCATCGGCTCACACAAAGTTCGCGTCGTCTTGATAGAATCGAGTTTACTCCAACTCATTCACGGTCAATTTCGCCATGGCTGCTGCCCAATCGCTACCCAAAGAAATCTTTAAAGCGTACGACATTCGCGGCATTGTCGATCACTCGCTAACGCCGGATATCGTCAGCGCGATCGGGCAAGCGCTGGGCTCGGAGGCGGTCGCACGCGGGCTTTCAACTATTGTCATCGGCCGTGACGGGCGCTTATCCGGGCCGAATTTATCTCAAGCGTTGGCGCAAGGGATTCAATCGACCGGGATTAACGTCATCGATGTCGGCATGGTCGCAACGCCGATGCTTTACTATGCGGCGCACGAATGGGCCGGTTATTCAGGTGTGATGGTGACCGGCTCCCACAACCCGCCGGAATACAATGGGCTGAAGATGGTGCTCGGCGGCGAGACGTTGTACGGCGAAACGATTCAAGCACTGCGCACGCGCGTCGAGTCCGGCAATTTGCAACGCGGTCAAGGTACTTATTCGCAGCGCAGTGTTACTGAAGAATATCTCGCGAAAATTATCGGCCATATCAAACTTACGAGACCGATTAAGCTGGTCGTCGATTGCGGCAACGGCGCGCCGGGGGCTTATGCGCCGACCTTATTTCGCAAGCTCGGCTGCGATGTGATTGAGTTGTTTTGTGATGTCGATGGCACCTTCCCGAACCACCATCCCGATCCCGCCCACGTGGAAAATCTTCAAGATGTTATTCGCACGCTGAAATCCAGCGATGCGGAATTGGGTTTTGCCTTCGATGGTGACGGTGATCGTTTGGGCGTCGTAACTAAAGAAGGTAATGTGATTTTTCCCGATCGTCAGTTGATGCTGTTTGCCGCCGATGTGCTCTCACGCAAACCCGGCGCAGAAGTCATTTACGACGTGAAATGTACGCGGAATCTGAAACCGTGGATCGAACAACATGGCGGCAAAGCGACCATGTGGAAGACCGGCCATTCGCTGATCAAGGGAAAAATGCGCGAGACCGGCGCGCAGCTTGCCGGTGAAATGAGCGGCCATGTGTTTTTTAAAGAGCGTTGGTTTGGGTTCGACGATGGCTTGTATGCCGGCGCGCGACTGCTGGAAATTCTCAGTCGCGAGAAAAATCCGAATGCAGTCTTGAATGCGCTACCCGATGCGATTTCCACACCCGAGTTGCAGATTAAACTCAAGGAAGGCGAAAACTATGCGCTGATCGAAGAACTGCAAAAGACCGCGAAGTTCGACAATCCGCGCGATGTGATCACGATCGATGGCCTGCGCGTGGAATATGCCGACGGTTTCGGACTGGCGCGCTCTTCGAACACGACGCCGGTCGTGGTGCTGCGCTTCGAAGCCGATAATGAGGCCGCGTTAAAGCGCATACAAAATGATTTTCGGCGGGTGATTTCGGCGGCGAAGGCGGATGTGGTGTTGCCGTTTTGATTATTTACATTACCAGTAATTAGCTGTGGCCCTAGGCCACCCGGTCATTCCCGCGAAGGCGGGAATCCATACTGCGTTAACTTTTTCAAATGCCGAATGGATTCCCGCCTTCGCGGGAATGACAAAAATAAACGGAAACGAACTTTTCCAATCTTGGAGGATTCATGGATTTAGGCATTAAAGGAAAAAACGCCATTGTCTGCGCCGCAAGTAAAGGCCTCGGCAAAGGCTGCGCGATGGCGCTGGCGAAAGAAGGCGTCAACATCACTCTTACCGCGCGCACCGCGGAAACCCTTGAGCAAACCGCAGCGGAATTGCGCAAGCTCGGTAGCGGCACCATCACCGCGATTGCAGGCGATATCACGACGCCCGAAGGACGTGCGAAGGTGTTAGCCGCCTGCCCGAATCCAGATATTTTGATCAACAATGCCGGCGGGCCACCGGCAGGCGACTTTCGCAATTTTTCCCGCGACGATTGGATCAAAGCACTCGACGCCAACATGCTGACGCCGATCGAATTGATGAAGGCGACGATCGACGGCATGATCGCGCGAAAATTCGGCCGCATCGTCAACATCACCTCGTCGGCGGTGAAAGCGCCGGTCGATATTCTTGCGCTGTCGAATGGCGCGCGTACCGGGTTGACCGGTTTCGTCGCCGGGCTTTCGCGTGCGGTTGCAAAACACAATGTGACCATCAACAACTTGCTACCCGGATTATTTGTGACCGACACGATGACCAGCCGCATCAGCGCCGGCGCAAAGATAACGGGCAAAACCTATGAGGAAACTGAGGCGGAACGCCTGAAACCGATCGCTGCCGGGCGCTTCGGCAACATCGAAGAATTCGGCATGGCGGCGGCGTTTTTGTGTGGCGCGAATGCAGGCTATCTCGTTGGGCAGAATCTTTTGATTGACGGTGGCGCGTTCAACGGTACGATGTAACTTCAGCTAGTGATCAAGCAATCCGTTGCGCATCGCGATCAGCGTAATCTCGGCGGAATTTCCGGCATTGAGTTTTTGTTTGATGTTGTAAAGATGTGTGCCGACGGTGCGCGGGCTCAAGAATAATTTCTCGGCAATATGCGCAACCGATTGCCCCTTTGCCAGCAACATAAATACTTCAAATTCCCGATCGGATAAAACTGCGACCGGATTTTGTTCGCCGGTGAGTTGCTGCATCGCCATCGCTTGCGCGAGTTTCGAATCCAGGAATGTTTTGCCGTTAAATACTTGATGAATCGCGTGGATTAATTCTTCTGCGGCGCTGCGCTTCGACAAATAACCTACCGCGCCCGCCTTAAGTAGGCGCTTGGGATGGCTGCTATCTTCGTGGGCCGAAAGGATCAATATTTTAGCGGCGGGATCTTTCGCCAATAGCCGCGTGACGGCCTCCAGCCCGCCGATGCCGGGCATCGAAATATCCATCACCACCACGTCCGGTTTGATTTCGGGATAGCGTTTGATCGCCTCTTCGCCCGACTCAGCTTCGGCAACAACCTCGATATCGTCCGCGCCTTGCAACAAGAGTTTAAAGCCCATACGCACGACGGCGTGATCGTCCACCAGCATCACGCGAATACCGCTCATATCGACACCTCGGGCACGCGTATCGGCAACGTGACGTTAATTCTTACGCCGTCTTCGCTCTGCAAAGCAAATGTTCCTCCCAAACCTTCCGCGCGTTCGCGCATGCCCATCAAGCCAAATCGTTCCTCACGGCCGGTGTGATCTGCCGGCAATCCTTTGCCGTTATCTTGTACCACGAGCGTTAGATTTTCGTTTGCGACGACGTTTATTTCCGCTTGACTCGCGCCGGCATGGCGCACGATGTTGGTGAGGCATTCCTGCACCATGCGATAAGCGGCGATACTGACATCGGAATCGATATTGTTAAAATCGCCCGCCAACTTCAATTCGAATTGAACATTCGGATAGCGAACTTTCTGAGAGCCGACTAACTCCTGCAGCGCATCGCGCAAACCGAGTTTGTCCAACGCAAGCGGCCTTAACTGGCGCACCATACCATGCATCGAATCATACATTTGTCCCGAAACATCGACGATCATTTGCGCCGAGGACTGCAAATCGGGATGTTTGTCCCGCGTGCGGTTGACCAGCGAAGTTGCGATCGATTTAACCGCCGTGACCGATTGGCCTAACTCATCGTGCAATTCCAAGGCGAGATTGCGCCGCTCCTCTTCGATGTGACGTTGAATGATCTGCGTCAGTTCGCGATTTTCTTTCAGCTCTAGCGCGGTTTTTTCCGCTTGGCGCTTCACGGTAAAACTCTCTTCAATGGCTTGAGCCATGCGGTTAAACGTATCGGAAATCGCGCCCATTTCGCGTAACTTAAATTTAGGCAGGCGCGCATGAAATTCGCCTAACTCCATTTTGCGCAGACCTTTCAGAATGTCCTTCACCGGATCCAGAGCGCGTCCGGCGGACCAGAATACAATTAAATTCACCAGCACGAATAGCGCCAGCGATAACCAGAATAAGCGCAACAAATCATCCCAGGCATCCAGCACCGAGCGCGAAGGTTCCGGCAAAATGTGCAGTTTTCCTGGGCCGACGTCCAGCGTAATCGGCTCGATGGGTGGCGACACAAGTTTGGTAAACCAAGCCGGCGCCATTTTTCCCGGTTTGTACGGCGATGACGGGGATTCGTAAAGCGGTGCGCCAACAGCGCTGTCCAGCCGAATATCGTGCGCGCGCACCCGGCCCAAATGCACCAAAAACCGAACCAGCGCGCGGGGCGAGATCACGCCGCTTTGGTCTTTTTCGGTCTTGATCACGTTTTCCAACAATTGCACTGTGACCTTAGTGGCGGCTTCCATCTCCTCGCGTATCGCGCGGCGGGAGCCATCTATTTCCAGCGCCGCCAGCGCCACGACAAAGACGATCATGACCAGCGTAATCAGCAAATTGATATTGGAGCGAAGACTCATGACGCTATGGTACTTAGGTTATGGATTGATTAGTAGCACTGGTAACTAGGCTGAATTCCGGCGCCATTCCGCGATAAACGATAACTTTATCTACAAATCGTATATTTAAACATGATTATCCGTTCAATATTGGGCAGCGTTCTCGCCATCTCATGAAAATCATGAGCCAAAATTACAGAATATCGCGTTGCTCGCGCCCGGCCGGGCGCGCAGAATTCAATCCATCGTACTGCGATCAATGACTAACCTTTAGGAGAATAATTATGTGGACCAAACCTGAATTTGCTGACCTACGTTTCGGCTTTGAAGTAACGATGTATGTTGCCAATCGCTAATTTTATCTAATGATTTTCATTAGACGAAATTACTGATTTTTGCATTGCATTGAATTAAATCGAGTCCAAACCCAAAATTGAAGTTGAGTCGTCCAATCAGGGAAGATTCGAAAAAGTAACTTTAACTTAAACACTCACTAGGAGACACCAATGTGGACCAAACCTGAATTTGCTGATCTGCGTTTCGGCTTTGAAGTAACGATGTACGTTGCTAATCGCTAAGCACTAAGCCTTAAGAAAAGGGGGCCCTTAAAAGCCCCCTTTTTGTTTGCCTGCTGTTCTGCAATAATCGAAAAATTATCATGAAAATCAGAGTATTAGGATCAGCCGCCGGAGGTGGGTTTCCGCAATGGAATTGCAATTGCCCGATGTGCGACGGCTTGCGCAAAGGTAAGATTAACGCCAAACCGCGCACGCAATCCTCGATCGCCGTCAGTACGGATAACGTCAATTGGGTGCTGTTTAACGCCTCGCCCGATATTCTGAGCCAGATTCGCGGATTTCCCGCGCTGCAGCCCGGCCGCGCTAAGCGCGATACCGGCATCGTCGGCATTATTCTGATGGATGCGCAGATCGACCACACCACTGGTTTGCTGAGCTTGCGCGAAGGCAAACCGCTGGAAATTTATTGCACCGATATGGTCCAGCAAGACCTGACGACGGGCAATCCGCTGTTCAATATTCTCGCCCATTACTGCAAAGTGAATTGGCACCAGGTGCAGCCGCGCGGCGATGGATTTGCGGTCGCGGGCGCCGAACATTTATTGTTCAAGCCGTTTGCACTCAAAAGCAAAGCCCCGCCCTACTCGCCGCATCGCAACGATCCACACGAAGGCGACAATTTAGGCATGCGCGTCACCGATACACGCAGCGGCAAAACCTTGCTCTACGCGCCGGGGTTAGGCCAAGTCGAAGCGCATCTAAAGCCGCTGATGGCGGATGCCGATTGCTTGCTGGTCGATGGCACGACTTGGACCGACGACGAAATGATTACCCTGGGCTTGTCCGCCAAACGCGCGCAGGACATGGGCCATCTGCCGCAAAGCGGTCCCGGGGGCATGATCGAAGTGCTGCAACCGATGACCAAGCCGCGCAAGATTTTGATCCACATCAACAACACCAATCCCATTCTCAACGAAGATTCCGCCGAGCGCGCGGAGCTCGCGCGCCACCACATCGAAGTGGCGTATGATGGAATGGAAATCGATTTAGTTTAGGAAATCAGCATGGG
>JANOGO010000388.1:0-1958 GCA_031406045.1 Pseudomonadota bacterium | reverse complement strand
ATTTTTTGGTGGTGACGACCGGAAAGCCTGCGCTTAAATCGAAGCGCATTTGATAACCGAATACGCTGATGGTGCCGGTGCCGGTGCGGTCTGCTTTTTTTACGCCGTGGTCACGGATGTGACGCAGAAAGTCCAGGTACTGTTGCATGGCGGCGAGGAATCAGTTTCGACATCACTATTATCGGCGAATCACCAACGGCACGCGAGCGTTTTTCGCTTGCCGCACTTGCTGCGTCGGGGCCGCCCGGCTGGTTTCGATTTGCTGATCGAGCTTGCGCATGCTCACACCACGCTCGCCGAGATAAATTCCGCAGCTAATCACAGCGCCTTGGATCACTTCGTAATAGGTCAATTTCAGTTCAACTTTCTGGCTCGCCGGATTTTTCCATTTGTATTGTACCCAGCCGAAACCTTTTTCCCGTGCGCGGGCAACGATGAAGCGCACGTAAGGCTTGCCGTCGATGTCGCGCACCTCGAGTACGTTTTCGCCGCGTTTCCACGGCTCCATGCCGTTGGCGAGCCGCACGCCATTTAAATCGAATACCGACAAATAAAATTGATCGAAATTAAACTCGCCTTTCGGTTGATCAAAATCGTCGCACGCTTTTTGTAAACCGATGGCGGCAACATGGGCAATCGCCTTCTTGACCAACGCGACCGCTTGATCGCGGCCGTCGACTTTGTCGGTTTGAAACTGAATCAAAGCTTCGTCAAGATGTTGCACTTCGCCCTCGAGATCGAGCGCCGACGCGGCCGCTTCCTGCACCAGCGCCGAGTTATGCTGGGTCACGGATTCCATTTGCACGATCGCGCGGTTCACTTCATCCGTTGCCTGGCTTTGCTCTTGCGATGCGGCGGCAATACCGCGCACCAGCTCCGCCATGGTCTGCACGGTTTCGACCACATGATCCATCGACTGCGCGGCGTCTTGAATGCCACGGGCGCCCTCGCTGACACTTTGCGCCGAAACGCTGATCAGTTTTTTTATGTCCTTCGCCGCATCAGCGCTACGTTGTGCGAGGTTGCGAACTTCGTTGGCAACCACGGCGAACCCACGCCCTTCTTCGCCGGCGCGCGCCGCCTCGACACTGGCATTAAGCGCCAAAATATTGGTTTGAAACGCGATACCTTCGATCAAGCCAACGATCTCGCCGATGTTTCGGGAGTTCGCGTCGATGCGCTCCATCGTGCGCGCGACGCTTTTTACGCGATCCGCCCCTTGCGAAACGGTCGCCGAGAAATCGCCGGTCAGCGCACTGGCATCGCCGCAGCGCCGCGCATTTTCTTGAATGGTCGAGGATAATTCTTCCATCGTCGAGGCGAGCTCTTCCAGCGTTGAGGCCTGATGTTCGGTGCGATCCGCGAGCTCGTTGTTACCTTGAGAAACCGCCTGAGCCGCGCCCATGATCTTGTCCGAGCTATGGCGCACCTGGGAGACCAGCTCGACCAGATTGATGTTCATGGATTTGAGGCTTTGGACTTGCGCCCCTTTCACCGCATCCCACTTCGATTCAACATTACCGGAAAGATCGCCGCGGCTAACGCGGTCGAGCCCGGATCGGACTTGATGGCCGGTAACGGTAATGTAGATGCCGAACGCGCCGAGAAAATAGATTCCAATGGCGGCGAGCAGCAGCGCAAACCCGTGCCATTGCAAAAACGAAGCCAGTAACGCAACCAGAAAAATTCCACCCACTGCGACGCAACTCCCGCCGCGCGCTAAACGCTTCGCGAGCGCAATGCCCGGCGTCATTAAGTTCCGCAACGAATGGGGGGTGGATGCCATTAAATGGTCCTATGTGTTCGAAACATCAAGGGAATGTCTTGGCCAGCGTAGCGGGAGAATGTGTTGAAAAATCTAACATTGTTTATTGATATCCAACCATCGCAAAAGCTTATTCGCGATTTCAGTTTAAATATATTACTATAAAATTTAAGTATAAATATATGTTTTAATG
>JANOGO010000399.1:0-9048 GCA_031406045.1 Pseudomonadota bacterium | reverse complement strand
GACAGCGCTCGGATGCGTGCTCCTCGCCGCCAACCTCCTTGAGTTCGATCCGATGAGCGTTCGTCTTGTGTGAACAAATCTAAAATCACCGGCAACAGTTCGGGCGCGATACCGATGCCATCATCGATAATCGTAAGCACTGCCTCTTGTCCCTGTGACTCAAGTCTTAAGACGATGCGGCCGTTGCGTTTGGTATATTTCGCCGCGTTGCTCAACAGGTTCGAAACAATTTGTTCCAACCGCGTTGCATCGCCTTCGACGATAACGCCCGCGCTCGGCAATTTCAGCGTTAGCTCATGGCGCCGCGAGTCGAATAGATGGCGCGTGCTTTCCACCGCCTGGCGCGCGATCAGCACCAGATCGACTGGTTCTTTTTTGAATGAGATGGTGCCGCTGGTAATGCGTGACATATCGAGCAGATCGTCAACCAGGCGGGTTTCTTTGCGTAATTGACGGTCCATGATCGCCTGCGCTTGGTGCAGCGCAGCCTCGCTGGCGTGGCCGCCGCGCCAAATTTCCAGCGCGTTGCGAATCGGTGCAAGCGGGCCGCGCAGTTCGTGGGCGAGCATGGCGAGAAATTCGTCTTTGCGCCGATTGGCTTGCTTCGATGCGTCGGACGCCGCCAGGCGCTCAGTAACGTCTTCCATGGCCAGCAAGATCAGCGCGTGGCCGGCCCAAGCCAGACGAATGGCGTTCAGCAGCATGGTCTTTTCGCCGATGCCGGGAAACACATGGGTCACTTCGAAGTCGGCAAAGGCCGAGCTTCTCGGGAGAACCTCATCGAGCTGCCGGCGCAACGCGGGGATATCCCAATTGCGGTTGCCCGACTCACCCAATTCGTACAATAAACAGTGTTCGGTCGCCTCCGACGTAGTTTTAAACATCGTGTAGAACGCGCGGTTGGCATTCAACACGCGCAGATCGCCGTCGAGCACCAGCAGCGGTTCGCGCACCGTTTCGACAATCGCACGGGAATAATCCCGCGCCTGTTGCAATTCGTCATTCAACTCGTTGAGGTCAACATTGCGTTGGCGCAACTCATCATTGGTGGTGGCGAGCTCTTCGTTAGTCGATTGCAGTTCTTCCTTGGCGGTCTCGAGTTCCTCGTTGGTGCTTTGGAACTCTTCATTGCTCGAGAGGAGTTCCTCCTGGGTCGATTGCAGTTCTTCCTTCGCGGTCTCGAATTCCTCGATCATCGCTTGCATGTGCGAGCGGGTCGCGGCGAGTTCTCGGGTGAGCTGTACGACGTCGTGCTCAAGTTCGGTGTGCCGAGTCGCCTGCGCGCGGGCCGTTGCGCCGCTGGCCAATCGTGCGCGCAGCAACGCCATCAGGCCCACCGGCGCTGTTTCGACAGGGGGCGGGGGCGACGGCGTCTCTTCAAAAAAGATCAAGAACCAAGCGCTCTCGGTCGGCGCGCGGGGGATGGGAATGACCTCCAGGCTCACTTCCCGCGTTTGGCCTGGGGACTCAAGCCGAAGTCCGGTTTTTCGTACCGGCACCGCGTCTCTGCTCGCCGCGCGGATCGCCGCCGACAGTTCGGGCAGCAATTCGGGTCGCGCCAACTTGTTTAGATTGAGGCTCGGTGGGCCGGGCGGGTTAGCCAAAAACACGGCGGTGTCGCCACGGAACTCCCAAATATTCAACTCGTCGTCGCATAACACGCCGACCGGCGCGTAACGAGACAGAGTAAGGCGGTCCGCCATACGCCGCAGCAGATCCGCTTCGCTGGGGTCGGTTACCCTCACGCGCGGCTCGACATTGTGCGGTGCCGGTTGCGTCGTTGCGTTCATGGTCGTCTTTCGCTCGGGTCGCGAGGCTGCGGCATGCGCGCCCAAAAAATTGAACTCCGTCTTCGAGGGGGGGTGCTTTTTCGCGAAGATCTTGAGACGTTTGTCGTCGAGGGTCCTGAACAAGTCCGATAACGTGCCAATGGTTTCGGATTGGCCCAACATAAGGACGCCATCGGGATTGAGCGCGTAGTGGAATAACTGAATCACCCGTTTTTGCAGCACCGGATCGAGGTAGATGAGCAGATTGCGACAACTCACCAAGTCCAGCTTGGAGAAAGGCGGATCGTGGGTCACGTCCTGGCGGGCGAAGATGCACAGATCGCGCACCGATTGGGCAACCCGATAGCGGTTGCCGGTCGGGACGAAGAAGCGGCGCAGCCGTTCTTCCGATACGTCGCGGGCGATGTTCTCGATATACAGCCCGGCGCGCGCGGTCTCAATCGCGCTGGAGTTGATGTCGCTGCCGAAAATCTGGATCTGCGTTTGGCTGGCGCGCTCACCCAAATATTCCAGCAGGCAAATCGCGATGGAATAGACTTCCTCGCCGCTCGCGCAGCCGGGCACCCAAATGCGCAGTGGCGTTTTTTTTGGGCGGCCCTCTATTAAGTGCGGGAAGACCGTCGTGGTAAGGCTGTCGAAGATCTCCGGGTCGCGAAAGAATTCCGTGATCCGGATCAGTAAGTCATCGCAGAGCGCCTGGGCTTCGCCGGGCGTGGCTTCGAGGAACGCTACATAGTCGGTAATGTTTTCCAACTTATGCACCGCCAAGCGGCGCGCCAGGCGGCGCTTGATGGTGCCGCGCTTGTAGTGCGTGAAATCAACCCCACAGCCGCTCTTCAGCAGCGCGAAAACGCGCTTGAAACTTTCCTCGTCGGCCGGTACCGGTTCGACGATTGGCGCGAGCCGGCGCGAAGCGAGATACGGGTGGTGGCCGAGGCGGGCGAGTTCGCGGCCGATGTCCTGCGG
This sequence comes from Pseudomonadota bacterium, assembly GCA_031406045.1. Taxonomy (GTDB): domain Bacteria; phylum Pseudomonadota; class Gammaproteobacteria; order Burkholderiales; family JALYOK01; genus JALYOK01. The sequence continues at coordinate 6,292 of JANOGO010000399.1, read as the reverse complement.
CGCAAGCACAAAGTCGACGCAGCCCAGGCCAATGGCGGCGCGCGGCATGCCGGTAAAGCGCGCCGAATCATCGTCCTGCGCGAAGGTGATGCCGCCTTCACCCTTGATCGTCTGCATCGCCAGCGCCCCGTCTGAGCCGCTGCCAGAAAGAATCACGCCGATGGCGTTCGCGCCCTGGTCTTCGGCGAGGGAGTGCAGCAAATCGTCGATCGGCATGGGCGGGCCCAGCGTTTCGCCGCGGGGCCGCAATGTCAAGTGGCCCTGGGCAATCCGCATACTGGTGTTGGGCGGTATGACGTACAGATGATCCGGCTCGACAGGCATACCCTCGCTCGCCTCGCGCACCGGCATCGCGGTTTTTTTGGCAAGAATTTCAACCAGCATGCTCGCATGGTGAGGATCCAGGTGCTGCGCCAGCAGGAATGCCATCCCGCTGGTGGCCGGCAAGCTGGAAAGCAGTTCGGTCACCGCTTCCAATCCGCCCGCAGAAGCGCCGATGCCGACGATGGTAAAGGGTCCGCGAGGCGAGTGCGGCTCAGCGATTGCGCGCAGGGTCTCTGGGTCTGGCGCGGGCGGCGCGTCCAACGGAGGATGCTCGCTCAGCACGTTGCCCCTGGTGTATACCAACTAGTAGACGGTAAAACGATTTCGGTGATCAACAAGTATCGTGCACTGCCGCCCACATGGAATCTTCGCGAGACCGCACGTGTACTCCCTCGGGCAAGTTTCACCATCGTTAACCTTTTCCTCTGCGCCTATTGTTGGATCGCATGCGTACCGCTTGCAATAAAGCCAACTTAACTTAATTTAGGCCATCAATCAATCCATCGGCGGAACACAATCACAATAAGTCATTAAACTCTCGGCTGAGTACTCGGTAACATTCACACGATGCCTCTTCCAGTCCATGCCGATCCATTATCTTGATTTGACCCCATCGATATTGGATAAGGCCTTTATCTTGCAGCTTTTTGGCAATTGCCGTCACGTTGGTCCGCGATGCGCCTAACATTTGCGCAATCAACTCTTGCGTCAAGGATAGCACCTCGGAGCGTACCCTATCTTGCATCACCAGCAACCAACGGCAAAGCCGTTGTTCCGCATTGTGAAAATGGTTGCACACCGCCGATTGGGATACTTGGGCAAGCAGCGAGTGAATATAACGCAGCAATAAGCTGTGTAACACGCCGCCACGGTTAAATTCCTCCTTAAGAATTCGGGCTTCCATTCGCAACGCGTCGCCGCTCACTTGTACGCGCGCGCGATAGGGAATTTTGTCGACTCCTAAGATAAACGAGATGCCGGCCACGCCCTCATGACCAATTACGCCCACTTCAATACTACCGCCATCGTTGGTAAGCGAGAGCAGGGATATTGCTGCAGTGGTTGGAAAGTACACATATCGAATCGACTCGCGCGCCTCGTAAACAATAAGCGCTTTAGCCAGGTTTACGGATTCCAAATGTGGCGCCAACCGGTGATAATCTCCTTCCGGTAACCGTTCAAGCAAGCGATTTCTCTGGTTAGTGACCATTTCCCTCCCCGTGACAGTCGTTCTTCCTGCGACACCTCAAACTGAAGGATACAAAATCGCATAGTGGTTTGTTTTTTTTGGGGTGACACTTTATGCCCCAGACCTAACTCACTGAAAAGTCTACTTGGTTTGTCGTAACGTTTCTGTCTCGCGCAAGACAATGTCAGGAAAATACGTTAATTCTTGCGCAAAAGCTGCCTGCGCAGTATCTGGTGGGGCTCATTTAGCGCAAAAGGTGGGACGAGTGCGCCACCCATCTGAAGAATCTTCGTCGTCTGAGCGAGGCCTGATTTTCAGGAGGGGCAAGTTAATGTGTCAGCGAACGCAAGAAAACCGTGATGACATCAGGCCACCCTCGAGGCTTTGATATTGGCATTAAATTGAATACGCCTTCTTCGACGTGTAAATCCCGATTTGAAGGAATGATGAAGACACGATTAGGTTCGACTGAAAAACTGTCGGTTATAAGTTCAACTGGCATTGTTGTAAAGCGCGGAAGAACTTCATGGAGTTGGGTCCGCACCATCGTCACGTGATTCACGATTACGATGGCAACACCCATGTCAGTCAGCCGGAAGATTTTTCATCAACCGAATATAGGCGTCAAGGCCACCCGCCGAACCACCGACACAAACAATAGGAAAATTTTTCAACAACGCATTTACGTTTATCAGCACGAATATTCTGGTCAGCGGCTTCGCGAGCCGTAAACCGTTCGATCGACCCTAACCGCGGTTGCGGAGTACCAGGTGCGTCCTACTTCTGCGATGCGGCTCGGCGGGGCGGAAATCACGGGATTCTTGCGCGAATTGTCAACGCAGCAATAACAAACTACTCTTGCTCCACGCGCTACGCAGTTTATTTTTCGCGCGTTAGAGTTGCGTCTTTAACAATGCGGCGAGTCGCTCAAGCAGTTTATCCTGCCACGGTCGGTGCAACCACTGCTCATAGGTAACCGGACGCGCCAAATTCCAGTCCCTCTCGAAGATCGCAACTTGTTGTTTCGCAAACCCGGCGTCGAGCACATTGAGATTGGCCTCATCGTTGATCCGAAATGAACGGTTGTCAAAATTGGTCGAACCCACGGACACCAGTAGCGAGTCCACCACCAGTACTTTGCAGTGGTACATCGTCGGCGCGAACTCCGCAATTTTTACACCCGCTTGCAGCAAATCACCCCAGCCGGCGCGCGAGGCTTTACGTACGATTTCGGTGTCGATGTGCTCGCCCGGTAAGATGATGCGAATTTTTACGCCTCGCTTCGCTGCCGTGACGAGCGCCGCGGTGGTCAGTCGGTCGGGCACGAAATACGAGCTTGATAGATGAATAGTGCTGCGCGCTGAAGTGATCGCCATCATATACATTAACTGCATACTCTCACTGCCGCCGCTGGGCGAGCTACTGAACATCTGCGCGACCATCTCACCACGCGGCTCAAGGTGCGGAAAGTAAACTTCATCGTGCAGCACCTTGCCCTGGGCCTTGATCCAATTGTCCATGAACACCGCCTGCATCTGCGCAACAACGGGCCCCTCGACGCGAAAGTGCGTGTCGCGCCATTGCGTGGGATCTCGCGCGTCGCCGCGCCATTGGTCGGCGATGCCGACCCCGCCGGTAAAGCCAACGCGGCCGTCTATAACCAACACTTTACGGTGCGTGCGATTATTTAGCCGCGCTAGATGACTCCAATGCGGCTCGTGGTAACGCTCGATCGCGACCCCCGCCTGTTTCATCTCATCGAGGTAGCGCTGCTCCATCTTCACACTGCCGATCCAATCGAGCAATACATGAACCTTGATGCCGGCACGCGCACGTTCGCTCAAGGCGTCGGCAAACTCCTTACCTATCGACTCTGACCAGTAAATGTAGGTTTCGAATGTAATGGTACGCTCGGCGCCACGAATCGCGGCGAGCATTTCCGGGAAGATCTGGTCACCGTTGACAAGCACCTTGACATTGTTGCCCGCCAACAACGGCGGACCGAGGAGCGAGCTCATCGAGCGTACGAATTGTGGATCGTCTATTTCGTAACGCCGTTCTAGCTGCCGTTCAATTCTTTTTTCGCCAGTCGCGAAGTTCATCAGCAGTAGCGTCGCGCACAGCGTAACTACGCTGCTAATCAGGGCGATCCAAATCGGCTTTCTTTTCATACCGTGGTGCAGGAGTAGTCGACCATTCAAAAGATTACAAAGCAACGCTGCCGTCTATCATTGGCGCTCGGTCGAGCGTTGGCGCCAACGGGATTCTCGTTCTATGTGCGCCATCAAGTCGAGATTTCCCCGTCGGAGTTGGGCATGGGCGAACCACCGGTTTCGTCCCGTCGCCGCGAGGTTAGGCGGCCCTGGGCAATCCGCATACGGGTATTGGGCAGGATGACGTACGGTTAATTCGGTGCGACGGCCGGGCCTGATAATCTGGCGCAGATTTGGCGGACAGGTTTTTTACGCTGCGCGGGGGCGAGAGGCAGGAAGTAAAATTATCGGTAACCAAAACGCCCTTCATATAGTGTGGCTGTTCTCAGGCAGGGACTTTACAGCAATAACCTGGACAATTTTTCGTGAGCGCCTACCGTCGAGCCAATTAGGTTACTGCCCGTATACACAGTTCATTTATGCTACCTCGTTTCGCTTACGTCTGCATAGCAATAAGTCGTTGTTTGACAATATGGATTATCACCGGCAAGCGTAAGACGCCAATGCCTCCGATTATGTAAGGCTTACACACTAATGGGCAAAGTTTACCGATTCACCGCGGAGAAAGACGAGCTAACCCCGCTAGGCTGGACGCAAACGACTAAATTCATTCGGCACTAAACTTGCTTCTCCCTATGCCAAACCGTTTTCGGTACAGCGCTGCGTAGATTGCTTGACCCATAATAACTTTCCTCACGATGAACACTGAAAACAAAACCGTATTGCTTATTACGATGGACCAAGCCTACGCGGCGATCATCCGAAAAGTCCTTGCGGATAACAAAATCGACCGATTCGACTTCGAGTGGGCTAGAAATTTGCTGGATGGCATTAAACGACTAAGCGAAGGCGGAATTGATGCAGTCCTGTTGGATCTCTCGCTGGCGAATGGTCAAGGGATCGACACGTTGGACAAGCTCCACCCCGCCGTGCCCCACATCCCGGTTCTGATTCTGGGTGGCGCCGACGATGAAAATCTAGTTCGACAAGCTGTACAGCACGGCGCCGACGATTACCTGTTGAAGGCTTACGTCAACGTCCATACTCTGCCGCGAGCGCTACGCAACGCACTGACGCGTCGGCGCGTTGAAGACGAGCTTTTCGTTGAGCGGGACCGTGCCCAAGTGACACTCAACTCCATCGGCGACGCCGTATTGAGCACCGACAATTCGAGCAACGTCACGTATCTTAATCTAGTGGCGGAAAGAATGACCGGCTGGTCGTGCCAGGAAGCGCTGGGCCGGCCGATTACCGAGGTATTTCACATCATCGACGGCGCCACGCGCAAGGTTGTTCGGAATCCCGTGGAGGTTGTAATCAAGGAGAACAAAGTGCTGAATCTCGCCAGCGACTGTGTGCTAATTCAGCGCAAGGGTGGGGAAATCGCGATTGAAGATTCTGCGGCCCCGATACATGATCGTAACGGGCGGGTCACCGGCGCCGTGATCGTTTTTCATGATGTCAGCGAATCGCGCGAGATGAAAATCAAAATGTCCCACCTCGCGCGCCATGACCCCCTAACCGATTTGCCGAACCGAACGTTACTGAACGATCGGATAAGCCACGCGATTGCCTTGGCCCGTCGCCACAAAAAGCAGTTCGCCGTAATGTTTTTGGATATCGATCGCTTCAAAGTCATTAACGATTCCCTCGGGCATACGTTTGGCGATCGGCTGCTTCGATCAGTCGCAGAACGCCTATTGGCTTGTGTGCGGGTGACGGACACCATCAGCCGTCTGGGCGGTGATGAATTCGTGGTGCTGCTCTCGGAAATTGAGCATATCGGAGATGCTGACGGCATCGCGGAAAAGATACTCATCGCCCTGGCTTCTCCACATCACATCACGCCGCACGAAATAAACGTGACGGTAAGCATAGGCATTAGTGTGTACCCGGATGACGGTGAGGACGCGGAAACCCTTATTAGGAATGCGGACATCGCGCTGTATCACGCCAAGAACGCCGGGCGCAACAACGCGAAAGTCTTCACGCAGAACATGAATTCCCAGGCGGTTGAGCAGCGCTCGCTCGAATCCGGTCTACGCGGTGCATTGTCGCGTGGCGAATTTGAGTTGCATTACCAGCCAAAAGTTAGCCTCGCAACCGGAGAAATTACCGGCGCCGAAGCCCTTCTGCGCTGGCATCATCCGGATCGCGGGAGCATCCTTCCCGATCTGTTCATCCCCATCGCTGAGGAATCACACCTCATTGTGCGAATCGGCGAGTGGGTGTTGCGTGAAGCGTGCCGGCAGGCACAGGCCTGGCGTAACTGTGATCTGAGAATTGATCAAATTGCCGTCAATATTTCAGCCATCGAGTTTCAAGCACCGGGCTTTCTCGAGCGCGTTAAGACGATCCTCGAAGAAACGGGATTTGATCCGCACTGCCTCGAGCTCGAAATGACGGAGAGCGTTCTGATGGAGCACGCCGAATCAACCTGTGTGCTGCTAGGTGAACTTAAAAGGATGGGGCTGCGACTGGCTATTGATGACTTCGGTACGGGTTACTCTAGCCTGAGCTACCTAAGCCGTTTTCCTATTGACACGCTAAAAATCGATCAGTCTTT
>JANOGO010000390.1:0-1557 GCA_031406045.1 Pseudomonadota bacterium | reverse complement strand
ATTCCCAAATAACACCTTCGGCCTCGCGCTGAACCTCGAGCGCGACTCCGTCGGCTCGGTGGTGTTGGGCGAGTACGAACACATTTCCGAAGGCGATACCGTTAAGGCAACGGGCCGCATTCTCGAAGTGCCGGTCGGCCCGGAACTGATCGGCCGCGTGGTGAATTCGCTGGGTCAGCCGATCGATGGCAAAGGCCCGATCAACGCTAAATTGACGGACGTGATCGAAAAAGTTGCGCCGGGCGTTATCGCGCGTAAATCGGTTTCGCAGCCGGTGCAAACCGGTTTGAAATCGATCGACGCGATGGTGCCGGTAGGGCGCGGTCAACGCGAATTGATCATCGGCGATCGTCAAACCGGTAAGACTGCCGTTGCTGTTGACACCATCATCAACCAGAAGGGTAAAGACCTTTTCTGTATTTATGTTGCGATTGGTCAGAAAGCATCGACTGTCGCCAACGTCGTGCGCAAGCTCGAAGAATACGGCGCGATGGCTTATACCATCGTGGTCGCGGCAACGGCGTCGGAATCGGCTGCGATGCAATACATTGCGCCGTACTCCGGCTGCACCATGGGCGAATACTTCCGCGATCGCGGCCAAGACGCGCTGATTATTTATGACGACTTGACCAAGCAAGCGTGGGCGTATCGTCAAGTGTCGTTGCTGCTGCGCCGCCCGCCGGGCCGCGAAGCGTATCCGGGCGACGTGTTCTATTTGCACTCCCGTTTGTTGGAGCGCGCCGCGCGCGTGAACGAAGACTACGTCGAGAAATTTACAAACGGCGCCGTCAAAGGCAAGACCGGTTCATTGACTGCTTTGCCGGTCATCGAAACGCAAGCCGGTGACGTGTCCGCCTTCGTGCCGACCAACGTGATTTCTATTACCGATGGCCAGATCTTTTTGGAATCGAGTTTGTTTAACGCCGGTATCCGTCCGGCGATTAACGCCGGTATTTCGGTGTCTCGCGTCGGTGGCGCCGCGCAAACGAAAGTCATCAAAAAACTCGGCGGCGGTGTGCGTTTGGCTCTCGCGCAGTATCGTGAACTCGCCGCGTTCGCGCAGTTCGCATCGGATTTGGACGAGGCGACGCGCAAGCAATTGGAGCGTGGCCGCATGGTCACAGAGTTGATGAAGCAGGCGCAGTACCAGCCGTTACAGGTTTGGGAAATGGCGCTGACGTTGTTCGCCGTCAACAATGGCTATTACGATGATGTGCCGGTCCTCAAAGCGCTGAACGCCGAGCGCGCGATGCGCGATCACATGAAGGGCAAATACGCTGACTTAGCCAACCGCATCGAATCGACCAAAGATCTCTCGAAGGAAGACGAAGCGGCGCTTCACGACGCGATTAAAGACTTCAAGAAAAACGGTTCCTACTAAACTGAGCAAGCGATAGAGGCTTCGTAATGGCAGGTTCAAAAGAAATACGCACCAAGATCAAGAGCGTGCAAAACACGCGCAAGATCACCAAGGCAATGGAAATGGTTGCCGCGTCGAAAATGCGCAAGGCGCAAGAGCGCATGCGCGCCGCGCGGCCATACGGCGAAAAAATTCGC
>JANOGO010000381.1:0-13972 GCA_031406045.1 Pseudomonadota bacterium | reverse complement strand
GGGAAATCGGCTGCGGCTTTTTCGATATCCCAACACGTCGCATGTTCCCAGGTACCGGCGAAGGCTTTTTCGTAGTCACGCGGCATTAAGCCTTTGTGAATACAAATCGTGTCGATACCGGCCTTGAGGGCTTTCTCGTAGAAGGGGTACATGAGTTTTTCGTCATCGAGTTTCCAAGCGTACTTGGACGGGCCGAACGGATCGCCGATGGTGTAGGACTTCCACGATACGGGCTTCAGGGTGTCGATCGCGCGATCCACTTCGTCCATCCAGTTCGGATATTTCGGCGTGATCACGGTGTGGCCCAACATCCGCACGGTGCCGGCCATCTTGTTGACGGAACGGCAAGCGTTTTGAATCGCGTCGTTGGACAGCAACCACCAGCTCGGATCGTCGAACGGTGCGCCGGACAGCAGCGATACGGTCGTTTCCGAATCAAGGAAGATTTCCTTGAGGTAGTTGTCCATCTTGTAGCGCGACAGATTCATCGGCGCCGTCATTAGGTTAGGATTGACTTTCGCGCCTTCCGCCCATTTGGTCAGACCCAGCAAACCTTCTTGCTTGAAGTCATCGCGAATGAAGTGGGTTTGATCGTCGAAAATGAACTGGCCTTTGTAGCGTGATTTACGATCGCCGGCAGCGTTCATATCCACGGCTTCCGCGTCGCTCACATCGAACACCGGTCCGAACACTTTGTTCATCGCCATGAACGCCGTTGCCATGCCGGCCGAGGTTGCCAAGAAATCGCGACGCGATAAGCCGTTGCGCTTGGCGTTGACGTCGCCCATTTCTTTGATGAGGTTTTCGACTTGCTTTTGCTGGGCACTTTGCGGTGGGGCATTCCACTCGCCGTTGGAAATAACTTGGGTTGGGATTGGTGATTTGAACGCGCCGGTTTCTGCGCCTTCAAACAGTTTCATTTCGTCGTCGCTCATGTGAACGCCGATATGTCGTTGCATCTTGCTCATGTAACTTCCTCCATCCTTTGCTCGTTTATGAAATACTGCTTGGCTACGAACTGATCACTACAATTACTTCTTTTTGGTATCTGAACTTTTAGTATCCGAAAACTCATACGTCTGATCGGCTTTCGCTTTGCCTTCACAGGCTGCTGCGACGTTATCTTTAGCGTTATTGCAAGCCGTGCCGAGCGACACTAAGGTATCGCCGCCGGCGTTGTCTTTACTGCAGAAATAATCCATTTGGCTTTTTGCATCAGTGCACTTACCGGCACGCTCATCTTTCTTATCGGCCGCGAACGAAAACGAAGCCGCACAAAACACCGCGAGGCATGCAAGCCCAACTACTTTTTTCATATTTACCTCCTCCTAAAAAATATTTTCTGCCGGACTGCGATTGAGAAATCGCTCATCGCGATACACTTGTCTCAGCCTATTTCAGTCCCGTATTTCGTTATCTAATACCTTCTTACCCCGGAGCGCAAGCCCCTTTGATAGGCATCTTATTGAGGCTTAAAAAACATTGAGTTAGACAAACCAAGCATCGTTCCAACGCGAGTGTAACGGCACCGCAGATCGAGTAACCATTAACCAAGGCGGGCGAGCAACAATTATTATGATGCTTGGAGACGCCCTCTGGATGAGGCGTTCCAAGCATGCCGCGCCACGAACCAAGCAGGGCGCGCCTTCTGGCGAGGCATCCCAGTTGGTATTAAAAGTCACTATCGCTGCGACGACAGAAACTGAATCAACATTGCGCGAACATCGGGATCGTCCTGAAAATAAATCATTTGCGCTTTCGGTGCGACGGCGATGGTATCCATCAGCCATTTGTCGAGCAGGTCTTTGTCCCAAATTTTGCCGCTGAGAGATTCCTTGATACCCGGCGAAAAAACAAAACCCGGCACAGCCGCCGCTTCGCGTCCAATCAGTCCAAATAAATTTGGTCCTTGGCCGTGCTGTTCGCCTTTGTCGAACGTGTGACATTGACTGCATTGCGTCACGGTTAATTGGCGCGCCGCTGCGAGGTCGTCGGCGGCGAATGCCGGGTTAACTGCGCAAGCAAGGATTGCCGTAAGCGAGCCGGAAGCAATGTGAGTCCATCGAATCATTTTTGGTTTTCTCCTAAAGATTGTTCAGCGTCGGTAATTAAACTCAACACGAATTTAGCAATTTCCTCGCCTTCGAGGGAAGGGTAAGGGCGGGGTGGCCTTAGGCCATGGGGATGGGTTTTGTGCTTCGATCGATCAAGACCCATCCCCTTCCCAACCTTCCCCTTGAAGGGGAAGGAGGATTACTATCCCCGCACCGGCTCCTTATTCGCTTGATTCGCCGCCCGATGCGCAAGCCCGATGATCGGCCCGAGCGTGCTGCCGCCCGCCCAATAGGCGCGACCGGACGCGGACGCTACGCAGTTACCCACGCCATACAAACCGGGAATAGGTTTATCGGCGTTATTCAACACCTGACCTTCCGGATTGGTCTTCGGTCCGCCCTTGGTATCGAGCGTGCCGCCGGTGACAAACGCCGCGTAGTACGGGCCTTGATCGCTGATCGGCCACATAGTCGGATTTTTGCGGTTCGGCTCCTCTTTGACATTGCCGTTAAAAAGGAAATCGACACCACGCTCGCCGCGATGGAAATCTTCATCTTTGCCGGCTTTGGCGAATTCGTTGTAACGCGCGATGGTGGCTTTCAAGTTGCCGACAAAATCCTTGGAAATATTCATGCCGCCGGTGTGGCTCGCGTATTTCGCGAAACGCGCCTCGATGTTCTTCGCCAACTCTTCCAGGGTCGCGCCCTTGATCACGTGTTTGTCGTCGGTGCCGGGCGGCACGATTAAGCGGCCGTACTCGTGGCTGGCGGAATTGTCTTGCGCGCGCTGATCCCAGATCGACGTCAACACCAAATTCGGGAAAGCGGCATTCGCGCCGTCCCATTCAAAAAACTTTTGCGCTAATTCGTTGTAGTGAAGTTTTTCATTCACCACGCGCTTGCCGGTTTTGTCGACGAAAATCATCGAGTCGCCCGCGACGGAAAAACAGCCGATCAGCGAAGGGTCTTTGGCGATGGCTTTCTCAAAGGAAATCGGGCACATCCACGCATAATTCATGTTGCGCAGTTGTACGCCGAGCGTGCTGGAAATGCGCACGAAGTCGCCTTCGTTGGTCATCGCCGCACAGCCGCCGTAGGCCGGAATCGACAGAAAATTTTTGCGCAATTCGACATCGTGGGTGAAACCGCCGGTGCAAAAAATGACGGCCTTTTTTGCCCTCACTTTAATGATCTTACCGGTTGCGCCTTGCGCTTCGACGCCGATGATCTCGCCTTTTTCATTGGCAAAGACTTTCTGCACACGCTGGCTGGCCTTGATGTCGACGCCGTCACGTTTACAAGCCTGCGTTAATGTGCGAGTTGCGACTTGTCCACCGTCCGACATTGAAGCCGCGCCGTCCTTCGGGAACAGCACACGGCCGGTTGCGCCAATGGTTTCGAGCTCGGCGAAATAATCCGGCACCGGCGCGACATGGCGATAGGGCAAGGCGCCTTTTTCCGATAGTAATTCCGTGCCGACCGACGCGCTATCGTAAATCGCTTCGCACATCGCGTATTCCCACTCGGACAGACCTAAGCGCGGATGATTCGGATCGAAGCTTTGCGGCTGGCTCAGGCGCGCGACGTATTTGAGAAAATGTTCTTTCGAATCGGGAATGCCGGCTTTTTGCATCGCCGCGTTATTCGGCACCCAATACCAGTAAGCCGCCTTGAAGGATGTGCCACCAAGCGTCGCCGCTTTTTCCAGCACCAAAACTTTATTTCCGAGCCAACGCGAGAAAAGTGCCGTCGGCAAACCCGCACCGCCACCACCGCAAACGACGATGTCGTATTCCAAGTCAAAAGTTTCTGCCGTTACTTCCGACGAGCTTAGGGTGACCGTGCCGAATGTCACCGCGACGGCGGTGCCGGCGCCGAGGAATTTACGGCGTGAGACGTCAGGGGATGGTTCCCGCGTTTGATTCTTGCTCATTTCTCCTCCATTTGTGGTTTAACGTGCAATTCATTGATAACGGACGTGCTCGAAGCATGAACAGCTGCCAATAAAATTGCCACAAATTAACCTGTGGCAGGAATTATAATTCTTGTTACAAAAAAAGATTTTTGATTTTAAGACTGAATGAACGCAGCCATCGATGGTCGTCGTTAGGCCGCGAACGCTGAATTTTGGCTGCTAATTTTCCGCCTTATTCGGCGATACGATTTGGTACTTCGCCATCTTGCGATAAATCGTTGCGCGCGCCATGCCTAAATCGCGCGCTGTCGCGACGATCTGCCATTTATGCAGCCGCAACGCGGCGACGATTCGATCGCGCTCTGAAGCATCGTTCGCGGACGTGGTGCGGGCCTTAGGCATTGCCGGCTTTGATGGTTCGGCCGCTCTTGGTTTGTTCGACGCCGGTTCGATGGGCGGCTGAAGTGCTGGGGCGACATCGAGCGCCGGGCGCTGCACTGGAACGGCAAATTCTCCGCGCTGAAGCTTGTGCTCCGGCGGCCGCACCCGCGCGAAAAAATCCGCTGTGCCATTGGCCATACGCAGCCGTAATACTTGCTGATTGCGCGCGCCGAATTCGATCAACTGATCCACGCCAATTTCGAACAAATCTTCAATGCTGGTCGACAGCGTTTTACGGTTCGTGGCAAAATCTTGCCGGGCGCGGCGATTCAAGCCCAGAATCTGGCCGGCTTGGTCGAAGGCGACCAGATCGTCGGTTTCGACTTGCAAAAACTCTTGGTTACCGCTGATCTGCAACACCCAAGCGTTTTTGAAATGATTGAGAAAATGCGCGTTCTCGATCATGTCGGCGGCGAGCGTGACGAACTTTAAAACCAGGAATTGACTTTTGCGATCGTCCGGCGAATAAAGCGCCGAGGCATCCAGGATGCTCAGCAGTGATCCATCAACATCGAAGATCGGCGCGGAGCTGCAGGTCAGCGTGGTATTCGGCGCGCGAAAATGCTCGCGCTTGTGAACCAGGATCGGTTTTTTATCGATGATCGCCGTGCCGACACCGCAGGTGCCTTCCTCCGATTCGGTCCACACCGAGCCTAAATGCAGGCCCGCTTTTTTTTGTTCGCGATCGTGCTTCGGGCTGCCGATGTAATCGATCGTGACACCTTGCGAATCGGTCAGCAGAACGACATAGTTGGCATCGTGCACGCGCTCGTGGAGTTTTTTTACGCCATATTTCGCGATGCGCAAAAACGATTCCAGCGGCTCGAGATGGTCGCGCAGGCTCGCGCTGGTGAGAATGCGCGGCTGCGTAGTGCGACCGGGGTCAAGGCGATAACTCTCGAGCGAGCGTTCCCAGGAACGCAACAGACGATTGTCCTCGTCGTTTTCTTTGTACGGCGCGTCGTTCCAACGCACGGAAGAATACACTCGCTCCGCGTGTTCGACGCTGTCTCTTCGTAACATCTGGCCCTCCAACTGTTGATCGAGCGTAACCGCGTTCTATCGATGTGAAAAGCAGCACTGCTCGGAGAGCCAATCATCATGCGGCTTCCGGCGATGTATCCTTGGAGAGCCGCACCCGTATTGCCTACTGGCACGGCCTCTTTTTGGAATCTTGTTAGTCTATTTTTTCGTTTCTTCGAACTTGTAAGGTTGGTCCGCTTCAGTTTTGCCATCGCAGGCAGCGGCCATATTCTTTTTTGCATTATTACAGGCGATCGGCACTTGCATCATGATGTCGTTCGAATCGCCTTTGCAGAAATATTCGAACTGGCTTTTGGCATCCGCGCAACTACCAGCGCGCGTGTCTTTCTCCGCGGCGCCGACGATCGTGCAGGGAAGAAATAGAACTGCGATTGCGACTAATCCGTAAGATTTCATATCTCCTCCAAGACATGGTGGGAAAACGTTTCCGATTTATACTCCCGTCGCCGCTAGCCGGTCAAGAACGCGCAAAGCGACAATGGATGCGATAATTCTACTCCCACTTTAGGAGAAAAAAATGACATCGCGAATCGCCTATGAAAACGCCAACTTACCGGAAGGAATTCGCTCTCGTTTCGTCGATAACCATAATGGCTTGAATATGCATGTGCTTGAGGCGGGCTATGAAACGCCCGGCCGGCCGTGCGTGTTGCTGCTACATGGTTTTCCCGAGCTCGCCTATAGCTGGCGCAAGATTATGTTGCCGTTGGCCGAGGCAGGGTTTTACGTCATCGCGCCTGATCAGCGCGGCTATGGACGTACCACTGGCTGGGATCGCGATTACGATGGTGATGTCGATTCCTTTCGGTTGACAAACTTAGTGCGCGACATCGTCGGCTTACTCGCCGCGCTGGGGATAAAGTCCGTTGCCGCCGTATTTGGGCACGATGCCGGTTCGTTTGTGTCGGCGTGGTGTTCCTTGATCCGCCCCGATATATTTCGTTCGGTCGCGCTGATGAGCGCACCCTTCGGCGGGCCGCGCCCACTGCCGTTCAATACGGCAAATGGCGCGGCTGCTGCGCAGACGGGCGACATCCACGCCGACCTCGCCGCATTGCGCCGTCCACGCAAGCATTACCAGTGGTATTACTCAACGCGTCCGGCGAACGACGATATGGTGAAATGCAAACAAGGCGTGCACGATTTCATGCGCGCTTATTACCATCACAAAAGCGCCGATTGGAAAGCCAACCAGCCCTACGTGCTGGGCGGCTGGCGCGCGGAAGAATTGGCGAAAATGCCGACTTATTACATCATGGATTTGCATGAAAACATGGCGCAGACCGTCGCCCACGAAATGCCAAGCACGGTGGAAATTGCGGCAAACACCTGGCTACCCGATGCCGAGCTTGCGGTCTACGCGAGCGAATATACGCGCAACGGCTATCAGGGCGGCTTGCAGTGGTACCGCACGCTCACCGGCGAAAAATATTTGCGCGAGCTACAAATGTTTTCCGGCCAGACCATCAATGTGCCGGCGATTTTTATTTCCGGAAAGAGCGATTGGGGAACCTATCAAGTGCCGGGTTCGGTCGAACGGATGCGCGACGAGATCATGACCGATCGCCGCGGTTTTCATTTGCTCGATGGCGCTGGGCATTGGGTGCAGCAAGAACAGCCGGAACAGGTGAGCGGGATATTGTTGGAGTTTTTGCGGGGGCAGGGAATGCCCGGGAAATAGGCCACTACGATTGCCATAATTTCCTCCCCTTCAAGGGGAGGATTAAGGTGGGGATGGGTTGTGTCACGCCGAAACTCGAACCCATCCCCATCCCAACCTTCCCCTTGAAGGGGAAGGAGGCTTACAAGCTAGCCGGAAAGCCAATATCCAGAGGCTGGCCCAAGGCCAAGCGCTTCTTCAGGTAACAAGGTATTTAGCAACAGCGCCTTCATCCCAAACCATGCCATTCCCCGGCCGATCAGGAATAATCGCGTGACCATCTTTAATCACCAGCGGTTCCGCCAATACCGGCGCGCCCCAATCGACATATTCCAACCAATGACAGGTCGGCGTGACTGCCAGCAAATGGGCGCTGACCTCGGGAAACAAATGGCTCGACATCGGCATGCCGGCCGATTCCGCCAGCGCCGCCGAGCGCATCCACCCGGATACGCCGCCGATGCGCATCAGATCAGGCATCGCGTAGTCGCAGGCTTTTGCCGCGAGCGCTTTGTGCATGTCGTGCGGCCCCCAAAAATTCTCACCGATTTGAATCGGCGTTTTGGTGTCGTCGGCGATCAGCGCGTTGCCTCCATAATCATCAGCGAGGATCGGCTCTTCGATCCAATGCAAGCCTTCGCCATCGAGCGCGCGGCAACGCACCAGTGCCTCGGTCGGCGTTAAACCTTGGTTGAAATCGCACATCAGCGTGATGTTATCGCCGACCGCTTTACGCACTGCGCGAACCACTACAAGGTCCTCGCGCACGCTCGCGTAGCCGAGGCGAATCTTCATCGCCTCGAAGCCGCCCTCGAGCAACTCGATCGCCTGCGCTGCCACTTTTTCTTTACCCATGAGGCCAAGGCCGCAACTGTTGTAGGCTCTTACCGGCCGCACTTCGCCGCCCAATAGTTTTACCAACGGAAGATTTTGCGCAATCGCCAGTGCATCCCACGCGGCCATGTCGATCGCGGACAGCGCGACATAAACCAAACCTTGCAGGCCGAGTAAACGAAAACGTTTCTGTAATTTTTGCTCGAGGTTGAATGGCGCGACCGCATCGCCTTTAACGGCGGCAAGCATTTCCTGAATCAGTTGCGCCGTCGGTTTGGACGCCATCGGCGTAACGGGAAATACATAGCTGCGCCCGGTGATGCCTTGATCGGTTTCCAGATCAAGCAGCACAAGTGGAACAAAATTAATCGAGCCGCTCGCCGTGGCCAGCGGGCGTTTCATGGGGACGTTTACCGCGCGCACGCGGAAAGTTTTAATCGCTAGATTTGGCATGGGAATAAAGGCTCATATTGGGTTCGTGAAAAAGTGTTGTTGATTTTGACATTATCCATTCAGCGCTGCTTCAACCGACAATCCTACCGCCAAAATACGCCAGTCATTTCCATGCTCACCCATCAGCGATAACCCCACCGGCAATTCGCCGGCCCGATGACAAGGCGTCGAAATCGCGCAGCGATCAAGCATGTTGGCAATCGATGGATTTCTGATCGCCTGCGGAACGATGCGCTTGAAGCCGTCATCGGTCGAGACCTCCGCGATGGTCGGTGCGACGAATTGCACCGTTGGCATAATTATCGCATCGAAATTTTGTGTGGCTTTGGCGCTACGTTCGATGATATCGGCGCGAGCTTGAAGTAAATCAATATAGTCTTTTGCGCTGGCGTTTGCGCCGACGGCAAAGCGCGCGCGGATGAACGGATCGTACGCGTCGGGATTGTCCGTCAGCCATTTTCCATAGCGTGCGTAGCCTTCCATTTGCGTAAAGCTCGGCGGTTTGCACCACATGGCGATGACTTCGCTGATTTCCGGCATCGGTGTTTCGATAATTTGCACGCCGTGCTTAGAGAGTATTTCCAGCGCGCGCTGAAATGCTTTGGCGACGGTCGCATCCATGTCGTCGGTCACGCTATTCATCGGCAATGCAAAACGCAATCCCTTGAGCGGAATCGCATCAGGAACGCCGATCGTTTCGCCGGCGAGTACCGCATCGACCAACGCGCAGCAACTGATGCTCGGCGCCAACGGCCCGACGGAATCGAGCGTGGGCGAAAGCGGCCACGTTTGCGTCAGCGGCACGCGTTTTTGCGTCGGCTTGATGCCCGCAATGCCGCAGAACGCGGCTGGCATTCGTATCGACCCGCCGGTATCGGAGCCGATCGCCGCGACCGCCATACCGTCCGTCACCGAGACCGCTGCGCCGGACGATGAGCCGCCGGGAATGCGCGAACGATCGGCAGGATTACCCGGAGTGCCGAAATCGCGATTCACGCCAAGCGGTGAAAACGCCATCGGGCTTAAATTGGTCCGGCCGATGATCACGGCACCCGCAGCGCGTAAGCGTTGCACGATCGCCGCGTCGGTTCTCGCCGGAGGGAAATGGGCGTGGGCTTTGATGCCGGCGAGGGTCAAATCGCCGGCGACGTCGAACAAATCTTTAAGCGAAATCGGTAGCCCGGCGAGCGGTGAGGCCACGATGCCGTGCTTTCGCAAGCGATCGGACGCATCGGCTTGCGCGAGTGCCGCTTCGCGATAGACTTTGATATACGTGCGAGCGCCTTCGCCGTTTTTATCATCGATCTTCGCGAGCGCCGCTTCGACAATGGAGCGGCTGGTGGTTTTGCCTGCGGCTAGATCGGCGGCGTGTTCTAGGATGGTGCGCATGAGTTTCTCCGTAAAGCAGTGAGATTATTGATCAGAGCGTATTTATTTGTCATTCCCGCGAAAGTGGGGAATCCATTTGGCCTTTCAACGTCAACATGGATTCCCGCTTTCGCGGGAATGACACCCCTGGTTAGTGGGCGTGATAGATACCGTCATAGGTTGCTAAACCGAAATCATACGCATAATATCAAGCCGTCATTCAAACAGGGAATTAACCAACATGATGCGCGGTCATCACGATATGGGCGGCCTGCCGGCGGGGCCGGTTGAGGCGAGCGAGCACGACTATGCGCTGTGGGAAAAGCGTGTCGATGCGTTGATGGTGTTGCTTTCGCAACCCAACCGCAAACTGCTGAATGTCGACGAGTTGCGCCGCAACATTGAGAGCATCGGTGGCGATGCGTATGAAACGATGAGCTATTACGAACGCTGGGTTTTTTCCATTACGCAAACGATGATTCAGCGCGGCGTCGTCAGCATCGATGAGTTGAATCGAAAAATGGTGGAAGTGGAATCACGATTCGAAAGTGATTTGAAATGAGCGTCGACGCAATAGCGCCGAAGTTCAATGTCGCCGATCGCGTTCGCATCATGTCAATGTTTTCGCCTGGCCACATTCGCACGCCGTGGTATGTGCGCGGACAAACGGGAACGATTGAGCGCTTGTGCGGCGTGTTCGGGAATCCGGAAGAACTGGCCTATGCCCGCGCCGGCACGCCGCGCCAGCCGCTGTATCGCGTGCGCTTTACTTTACGAGATTTATGGGCCGATTACGCCGGCGCGGCGCACGACAGTATCGAAATCGAAATCTATCAGCACTGGCTCGAGTCGGTCTCGGCGAAGGAAATCCCGTGAGCAATTACAAGCGCTTTGGTTTAGCCAATTTGCGTGACGTGGGTCGTGGTAAAAGCGGGCCGAGCGCATATTATCAAGTGATGGAAACGGCGTTACGCGAATTGCTGATCGAGAAAAACATTTTCACGGCGGACGATGTTCGCCGTCAAATCGAATTCATGGATGGTCGTAATTCAGGAATCGGCGCGCGCTTGGTCGCGCGAGCATGGTGCGATCCCGCTTTTAAATTACGGGCGTTGGCGAATGGCAGCGCCGCGGCGCAAGAAATCGGCATTGAGGTCGGGCCGACCAAACTCATTGTGTTGGAAAACACCGAAAAAATTCACAACTTGGTCGTATGCACGCTGTGCTCTTGCTATCCGCGCATGCTGCTGGGTTTGCCGCCGGATTGGTACAAGAGCCGCAATTATCGCAGCCGCGCGGTGCGCGAGCCGCGCGCCGTACTCAAAGAATTCGGTACGGTGATTGCGGATGCAGTGGAGGTTCGTGTGCACGACAGCACTGCCGACATGCGATATTTGGTGATGCCGTTACGACCGCCCGCGACGGAAAATCTCAGCGAGACACAATTGGCTCAACTCGTCACGCGCGATAGCATGATCGGCGTTGCGCCCATACATTACCCGTCATAGGCCGTTCGACAAACAAAGGATGCCTGGAGATGCCCGTAGATAGTGCCTCTCCGGGCATCAGTTGTAGTATTCAATAGTAAGTCGTTAGCCCTTCGCTTGACAGCGGGCGAACATCCGGTATCCTCACAACCAACGCGACGATTAGACCGATTCTATTTACGCCGCTACTCATAAATTATTCAATTCGTTCGATTCGAGCGCTGCCGGTTATACCGTAATAAAACAAAATGATTTATCGATCGCACATCGTTGCGCATCCTCAATGGCTGGGCATGCTTACAAAGCAGGAGTTGCCCATTATTGCTTTAGAAAATGTCTCCAAGCGTTACGCCGACGTGGTTGCCTTAGCACCGGTGAAATACGCATTCCGGCCCGCGGCCGTCACGGTGTTGATTGGGCCCAGCGGCTGCGGTAAATCAACCTTGCTGCGCTTGCTGGTGGGGTTGGTGCGCCCCGATGCCGGGCGTGTGATCGTCAACGATGTCGAGTTGACCGCAACCAATCTGCAGCAATGGCGTCACCAAATCGGCTATGTCATTCAAGACGGCGGGCTGTTCCCGCATCTCTCGGCGCGGCAAAATGTCCTGCTGCTGGCACGGCATTTGGGTCGGGACGCGAGCATGATCGAGCAGCGCTGCAACGAGCTTGCCGATCTTACCGGCCTAACCAATACATCGCTCGATTTTTACCCGCAACAATTATCCGGGGGCCAGCGCCAGCGCGTGGCGTTGATGCGCGCGCTGATGCTCGATCCGCAGGTGTTGATTTTGGACGAACCGCTCGGCGCGCTTGATCCGCTGACGCGCCATGCGTTGCAAGGCGAGCTAAAAACCATTTTTGCCCAGCTCAACAAGACTGTCATTCTGGTGACGCATGATATGAATGAAGCAATGCACTTCGCTGATCAAATCATCTTGATGCGCGACGGTGAAATTGCGCAGAGCGGCACGCCGGAAGAACTTAACACACGGCCGGCTAATCCGTTTGTGTCGGAATTTATTCGTGCCCACCGAGGCTGGCCATCGCGCTTGAACTGAGTCCAGAAAAAAATGAAAAATAAATGGATGTTGATAGTCGTGATGTTGCTGGTCGCCCTTCCGGCGGTGGCGGTGAATGATGAATTGCGCGTGGGTTCAAAGCGCTTTACCGAATCCTACATTCTCGGCGAACTTCTGACTCAAGCGGCCAACGAAGCCGGTGAGACCTCCAGCATTCATCGGCAAGGTCTGGGCAATACCGGGATCGTTTACGCGGCGCTGAAAAGTGGCGCGATCGATATTTATCCGGAATACACCGGCACGATCGCCAAAGAAATATTAAAGCTCGACGGCGTTTTCGATCTGATGCAAATGAATACCGTGCTCGCGGCAGACGGGCTCGGCGTTGCGGTACCGCTTGGTTTCAACAATAGTTATGCGCTGGCGATGCTGGAAAGTGAAGCGCAAAAACGCCGTATCGAAAAACTGTCGGATTTAGCCGCGCATCGCGATTTGCAATTTGGCCTGTCGCAAGAATTTCTGGGCCGCGCCGATGGCTGGCTTGGCTTAATCGGCACCTACGGTTTAGCAAAAAAAATCAAAGCGACCGGTCTTGACCATGGTCTTGCCTACGAGGCACTTGCGACCGGGCAGATCGACGTGATGGACATTTATTCGACCGACGCTAAGATCGCTAAATATAAGCTGCGCGTGCTAAGCGACGATAAGCGCTATTTTCCGCCGTACGACGCGGTGATTTTTTATCGTTTGGATGTGCCGACGCGTTTTCCGAAGACCTGGCAGCGTTTGCAAAAATTTCGCGGCGCCATTAACGATGCGACGATGATTCACCTCAACGCCGAGGCTGAACTCATGGGTAAAGATTTTGCCGGCGTCGCGCGCGAGTTCTTAGACAAAAGCGATACGCCGCGCTCGGCGAAAGCGGCGCCGCAAACTTTTTTAAATCGCTTATTCGCGCCGGATTTTTTCACGCTGGGCATGCAGCATCTAAAACTGGTATTTGTTTCGTTGCTCGCCAGCATCGTGGTCGGTATTCCGCTCGGAATTCTGGCAAGCCGTAGTCCGGGATTTGCCAAAGTGATTCTGGCGCTAACTGGAATATTGCAAACCATTCCGTCCCTCGCTCTGCTGGCGTTTTTGATTCCGGTGTTCCATCAAATCGGTACGTTGCCGGCGCTGGCCGCGCTGTTTCTTTATGCATTGCTGCCGATCGTGCGCAATACCCATGCAGGCTTGACGCAAATTTCGCCGCCACTGCGTGAATCGGCCGAGGTGCTGGGCTTACCGCCCGCCGCGAAATTAAAATTGATCGAATTGCCGCTGGCGATGGGCACGATTCTCGCCGGCATCAAAACCTCTGCGGTGATCAACGTCGGCACTGCAACCATCGCCGCGTTCATCGGCGCCGGCGGTTATGGCGAGCGCATCGCCGCCGGTCTCGCGCTCAACGATAACGGATTATTGTTGGCCGGCGCAATTCCCGCAGCGGTGCTGGCATTGCTGGTGCAGTGGAGTTTCGATTGGCTTGATCGCTTGCTAATTTCGCCTGGCTTACGCTTGCGCGCCGGACATTAAAAACCATCTGCCTGAAGAGGCACTACCAGAGCGGCTCGTGGCATGGGTGCCTCGCAGAACCGCTTCCAGATTGGTTCGCCACGAGGTTAGATGAAACCATTGCCGCAATGATCCTAATAGCT